>JBDUCK010000201.1:0-6536 GCA_040003485.1 Ferruginibacter sp.
AGAATAACTGTAATTTAACCGCTGGCTCAGGAACCTGGAAAAACTGGTGGGAAGTTTTTCATCTGAATGATAAACATATTCTAATATCTCTTTTTTTATTTTTTCCAGCAGAATACCGTCTTTATTATGGATCAATTCCAGGCCTGCTTTTTTTATGCTGTCGCCGAATTTTTTTTGTTGTCCAGCCGTCATTTTTTCTTTTACCTCCGCTTCCCCCAATTCTACCTTTTGCGGGTGAAGACCAAGCTTCTCCAGTTCTTCTTTTACAACTATTTTACAGCTATTGCAAGCCATGTTCCTTATGTATAGTTTCATACCCTTTCTTAAATTAAAAATAGTTTTTGATAAAAATAAAAAAGGTGAGTAGAGTCAGCCTGTGTAATATAAACTTATTTGTCTTCAGGAAAAATAGAAATAACAAAATCATTTTCCCCTGCTTTGCCGTTTATCTTAAGGCATTTTCTTTTTGTATACCTAAAAAGATTTTTACCTGCTTCGTACATGTCGGATACCTGGGTAGTACCGCTGTCCATGTTCAGCAGGTAAATAGCAAATATCCCATCACTGGTTATTATCTGCACTTCACTATTCTGTAATTGCAGCCGGCCCTTCATAACAATATGAATGACTGCATTAAACACAGTAGTTCCATTAGTAGTTTTTAAATTAAAATCGTTAATAAAATCATCTAAAGCCTCCACAGATTCTTTCATAGTTTTTAATATTAATAATGGCGCCAGGCTCATTCTTAATCAGTATTATTTTGGTTGTTATACATAGGTATTAAAATAAAATACCTGCAAAGTAATGCCGGTTTTTTTTCTAAATGTTATACAATTACTTAAATCTTTTATATAATTACCGGCTTTTAAAATATTTATGCTTTTGATACAAATAAAAACGATTTGTTAACGGTTCAAAATACATGCTCTCTTTAAATACCTTACGTATCATTAACTTTCTATCATTTGTAATGGCGCAAAAAAAATTGTTCTTATTTTAATGAAAAATTTTCTGTCAGATTTTTTTCGGCTGCTTTTCCGCATACTAAAAAAGAAGCATTACCCTTTAGCGCTATTAATGCTCTTGCTTCCCTTTTTTTTGCCGGCGCAAAATGTTATTAATACAGATCGCCCAGACCAAAGTGATGGGACCCATATTGTGGAAAAAAATTATTATCAAATAGAAACCGGCGCACAGTATAGCAGGTTAGATAAAACAACTACCGGTTTTGATAATGTGAGCCTGATAAGATATGGCATTACAAAAAAATTTGAAATTAGATTACTGAATCAATACAGCAGCATACAGGATAGCAGCGGAAAAATATCAGGCACCAAACCTCCTGTAGTAAGTATTAAAAATTTATTGTGTGCCCAACATGGCCTGCTGCCTAAAATAACCCTTGTCTCTTACTTAAAAATACCCGTTACAATCAGCCCGGCTTTTTCCGGCAAATACCTTAGCTATGCTTTCACTATGGTATTCCGGTACGATCTTTCATCCGGGTTTAAATTATATACCAACCTTGGTGTCAACAGAGATCAGCAGAGCAGGGAAATAAATTACCTTTCTACCGCAGAAATAAATTATAATATTACACAGCGCTGCAGCGCTTATGCAGAATATTTTGGCAGCTATGCAAAGAACAATAATGCCAATAATGGATTAGATATGGGCATATTATACGCCATTAAAAAAAACCTGCAGGTTGATGTTGCTTTGGGTAGCCCCACCCTACACCTGGGGATTAATAAATTTATAAGTACCGGAATATCCCTCCGGTTGCCAAAATAAGCAGCTTAACAAAACTTCTTTAAATAAAAAAAAGTGGCAACTTTTCAGTTGCCACTCATGTTGTAATCGCTATCAATTAATTTACAACAATGTCCCTTTTTGGTGCTTCAGCTCCTGGCACCAGCGGCAGGCTTACCTGCAGTACACCATCTACATATTTTGCGGATATGTTGGCAGTGTCCACAGTTTCATCCAGTGCAAAGGTCCTTTCAAAACCACCACGGCTGTATTCTCTCAATATCCAGTCCGGGCGGGCAAAGCCCTCCGGTGGCAGGTAAGAGACCGTAAGCTGGTTCGCCTTTACATCTAATTTAAAATGTTCTTTAATTCGCCCGGGTGCAAACACCAGCATTTCAATACTGGTCTCTGTGCGATAGGCATTTACTGCGGCTCTTTGCATTGTTCGGTTAGGCAGGTGCCGGTGCCTGCTTCCTGGTTCGCCTTTTGCGGCGCATGACTGATTGTAGTACATGTTTTTGTTTTTTTAAATGAAGAAAATTGTTTCTCTTATTTCTGTAGACGAATGAGAAAGCAAAATGTTTTAAATGAAGATTATTTTGGTGAAGCACAACTGTAGTATATTTTTCAGCAGTGGTCCTGCTTTACGCTTGTAGCCCCGCCGTTGGCGGGGGCTACCACTCCAATCAGGGCTAAATATTTAACAGCTTTATTTCAGTCAGCATTAAAAATTTGCAGCGCCCTCTAAGCCTGGGTTTCATAAATAGCGGTCATTGCTAAGGCAGCTACGCAATCTTAGTGCTATGCGGATAAAAAATTTATTTTTACAGTGAAGATCGTTTCAAACCATGCGATGCCCAAAGCGGGCTATGTTTCCCCTAACTTTAAAGCATAGAAAAATTTAAAATTGTCTTTGCTGCACAAACATAAAGGCCTTACCAATACATTCAATAACATCTGTTGCCAGCAGACTTTCCATGCTTTGATTTTTTATGGCAATATCTGCGGCTACCCCATGCAGGTAGACCCCGATTTTTGCAGCATCTAATGAAGCATATCCCTGCGCCAGCAAGGCGGTGATCATGCCACTCAATATATCGCCGGAACCACCCTTGGCCAGGCCGGCATTACCGGTAGTATTAATGCATTCAACACCTGCAGCAGCAATCAGGGTTTGATAATTTTTCAATACAATCACCCATGGTTTTTTTTGGGACAACTCTGTTGCTTTTTTCATCCGGTCATTATGATTTGCACTTTCGCCAAACATCCTGTCAAACTCTGCCGGGTGCGGTGTGAGTATAGATCCTGCGGGAATGCCGGGCCACAAATTTTTATGCCCCGCCAGCAGCGTAAGTGCATCTGCATCCAGCAGTAGAGGTTTTTTGTATTTTTCCAAAACGGTCTTTAATACAGAAAGCGATTTTAATGAAGTACCCAATGCAGGGCCAATGCCTGCACCTGAAAATTTATTCCATTCAACGGCATCGTTACGCATCAGCAGCATTGCTTCGGGTATGGCCGTTTGCAAAATACTCCTTTCCTTCTCCGGAACGCTTACCGTCAGCAACCCTGTACCCGTTCTTAAACAAGCCCTGGCAGCCAGTACGGCTGCACCCATTCTTCCTTTGCTACCCGCAATTAATAATGCATGACCGTAACTACCTTTATGAGAATCGGCTTGTCTCGGCTTTATAAGCATATCAATTTCTTCCTTTGTTACCTGCTGGTATATCATGTCTTCGGCAAGGAATTCCATATTTTATTTATTGCAATGAAGCATTAAAATTACAGCTTAATAAACTCTCAGCCGGCAAATTTAATCGCTGAAATAATGCAGGCTATTTTAATTTATATTCACACTAAGTTTTATGAACATGAATAAAAATATTGAACAGGAAAAAGAGCTGGCTGCAAATGAAGCTGTGAAACTAATTAATAACAACATGATAGTTGGCCTGGGAACAGGCTCTACTGCCCGGTATGCCATTGAAGCCATTGGCAAAATGGTGAAAGAAGGATTGTGTATCCGTGCAATCCCAACTTCCAATACAACAAAAGAATTAGCCGAAAGCCTTGGTATTACTATCATTGATATCAATACTATTGAAGCAATTGATATTACCATTGATGGTGCAGATGAATTTACTGAAGACCTGGTTTTGATAAAAGGTGGTGGTGGCGCTTTATTAAAAGAAAAAATTGTTGCTTCGTTAACCAAAGTAGAGATTATTATTGCAGACTCATCAAAAAAAGTAGATGTACTGGGAAAATTTAAACTCCCCATAGAAGTAATTCCGTTTGCCTCCAGCTATGTTTTAAATCAAATTAAAATATCAGGTGGTTCAGGGAAAATAAGAAGGGCAGCCGGGGATCTTTTTATAACAGATGAAGGCAATTACATTATTGACGCAGACTTTGGTGCCATCACAAACCCTGTTCAACTCTCCGTAAAATTAAATGAAATTGAAGGCCTGGTGGCACATGGATTATTTATAAATCTGGCCAGTAAAGTAATAATGGGCATAAATGGCACCACCAGGGAATTTAATAAACAATAAAAAAAATCTATCCTTCTATGCTAATCTTTTATACCAATAATATTAAACCCAAAAACTTCATTTGTAGTTATTTTAATGCTGTTATATTTTTTTTGGCAAAACCACCGTTCTACTTCTTCGTGAGTATGCTCCCATCTGAATTCGGGGGTAAACCAATCGAGGATATCTATCATCATTTCCCTTGAGTTCTGAGCGTTTCCTTTCATACGTTTTATCACATAACTAATAGGGAAAATAGTAAACCGGTAAAGGCGGTATTGAAACTTCAATGGCAACCGGGAAGTTGCTTTTCTTATGCGGTTAAATAAATTATGAGTAAAATTTTTTCTTGGATGATATAGCCATACACTTAATTTTCCTTTTGGCTTTACCAATGCAGATATGCAGGAGAAAGAGAACTCTGTGTTATTTGTATGGATCAATACGCCACTGCAATGCACCAGGTCAAAATGATTATTTGCCACCGGTGGGTTTTGTACATTACCCTGTATGAAATGAACTTTGCTGTATCTATTTTTATCATAAGCTTTTTCTATGCTGTTGGAGAAATCCATAGCAATATTTACAATGCCATTTTTGGCCAGCATGCAATTCAACAGGCCATTACCACAGCCAGCATCAAAAATAATTTTGTTTTTCAGTGTAGCGGCAGTTTCATCTGTTTCCCTGAAAAACCGTTGCAGCATATCCTCCTCTCCGGCATCCCAGGTTTTGTCTTTTTCATGATCAAAGATGGCCCATTCCTGTGTAAAGCTTTGCCGGGTACGCTTGTTCTTTTTATACGTTTCATTTATTAAGTCTTCATACTTAACAATAAGTTGTTCTTTAAGAGCTTCATACCCAGTCATGTGTTGAGAAAGAAAATTATCATGATCAATTACTGCTTCTACAGTAAGTCGTGGAATGCCTTTTATTATGGGGTAAAACCAGTCAGCCTCGGCATATAAAATTCCTTCGTCAACAGTATCTGTGCTTTTACCATCCAGCTCTTTTTTTACCTGCCTGGTTATTACCAATGTTAGTTTACTGTTTGTTACAGGGCACCTCAATAACTCAACCAGGGATTTAAGCATATTGTAATTTATAAATTAAACCTAAACTAATTAATACAATCACTGAACAAATTGAAATATCATTATTTTAATTCATATAAAATTTACCCTGCCAAATCAAACCTTTTTTAACCACGGTTCAGATCGGGTAGAAACCACTGCCAATACACTGTGGAACAGGATAATTTTATAAAACTTAACTTTGGGCCGGCTTAAAATATTTTAGTACTACATCCATGGTGAATAAATTAAAAATACTTTCTAAAAAATTAAAGCACATTCCTGCGCACCAGCTTTTCTCCCGTGTATTTATGGGTGCAAAAAAATATATACTTGATTATCCCCAGGCTATCAGTATACAAACTGTAAATGCCTGCAATTTAAAATGCAAGCATTGTTTTATTAATGATTACCGCAGTGCAATTGATGACGGCGTTTTTAAAATAATGAAGTTTCATGAATTTGTTTTGGTAGCTGAACGGTTGAGGCCGCTGATAAAAAATGCCACTGTCTGCTACTTCTCTACTTTTGAAGCCATTTTAAATAAAAATTTATTTAAGATGATGGATCTCGTTTTAGAAATTAATCCTAAAATGCAGTTCCCTTTTCTTTCTAACACCATGGAACTTTCATTGGAAAAAATAAGGCAGTTAGAAAAATACCCAATCCCTGAAATCAGTATTTCACTTGATGGTTATACAAAAAAAACGGTTGAAGATTTTAAGACCGAGGTTTCGTTTGATAAAATAATAGACACTATTAAATTACTGCAAACAACTTCGTTGGGCAATAAAATTGCTGTTGGTTTTGTGGCACATAAAAATAATATTCATGAATTGCCGGAATATGTAGATTTTGTAAACCGGCTTGGGGTAAAAAGAATTTATGTCAGCAATATCTTAACCTTCACAAAAAACCTTGAGGGCATGGAGCTTTACACAAAGCATGGAAATGCAGCTGCACAGGAATTATTTGATGAAGCGGTAAGAAGGGCAAAAATAAATAAACAAATAATTGGCATGCCTGATCTTGCGCCAAGTATAAAGGGCTGCCAGGCAGTGGAAACTTTTTTTGTAGACACTAATGGCAACGTTGCCCCCTGTGATTTTTTAGCAGTTACCACACCATTTACACTTTGGGGAGAAACTACTAAAAATGCGCCGGTGAT
>JBDUCK010000202.1:0-6497 GCA_040003485.1 Ferruginibacter sp.
TTTTCAATGCCATCTAAATTGCCGTAGAGCTGCACCACTTCTGGTATGTAGGCCACAAACCTTTTAGTGGCCACATCATTTGGCTTTACTGTTACATCATTTATTTTGGCCTCGCCGGAAGTTGCATTTGTAAAGCCGAGAAATAAATTAATGGTAGTGGTTTTACCAGCACCATTCTGGCCAAGCAGACAAAAGATTTCGCCTTCCTTTAAAGAAAAATTTAAGTTGGATAAGGCTGTTTGCTCGTTGTATTTTTTTGTGAGGTTTATGGCTTCTAATTTACTCATGTTGGTAATATTTAATTAGTGGATAATTTTTTTGTGTAATAATAATCCTGATGCGTACAGCAATATTGTTAAGAGCCATAAAGTCCAAATCCATTGCAGTACTTTACGGGCGTTAAAAGAGTATGCAGGTTGATTGAAAAGTGGATATCCTTTGTAACCAGCAATGGTTAATGGTTTACCTTTTAAACGTATCTCACTTAAATAGGCGGTTCTTTCCAGGTGATAATCTGCAGCAGCTTTTCTGAATAAAGTAAACTGATTGCTTTCCGTTCCGGCTAAAAGATTAATGGCATTTTGTACTGTATAAGCCGGGTTAAAGCATTTGTATCTATCCAAATTATGCTGCTGTTCAAGAATGGCACTATCCTCTTTCCAGCCTGTTGTGTTCATATAAGCAATATCAAGATAGGAATAGGCTACACTGTTTACTTCATTGGTATCTTTTATTCCATACTTTTTCCATTGCGGTACAACGGTGTAAAAAGTATCTATTAGTGCGGTGGTTTTAGATTGCCAGTAATCCCATAAGTACTGGCTGTATTCCCTGTCAGCATCGCTTATTTCTATTCGTTCCGCATCATTAGCTTGTGAAGTATTGCTGATTAAAGACGGCATTAGCAATAGAAAGAATATCCAGCTACTTACTAAAATCAATGCTGTAATCACACTGTTTTTACGCAACGAAACAATTGCGTACGCTAGGGCAAACCAGAATAATAAATAGCTGCTGCCAATCAATAACCAGGCTGAAATATTTGAAAATGAATGAATTCCATTCATTATAAAACCAATGCTGCTTAATAACATAAACAGACTAATTACAAGCAGCAGCCGAAATAAAATACGGCCATTTAATAATCGTTGAAGAGAAATTCCCTGTGCATTTAAAATGGTTGAAATGCCAGCTTCTTTGTCATTGCTCACCAATGAATAACAGAAAGCTATTATAAGCAGCGGTAATAAATAGGTTAATACAAATGCCAAATCGAAATTGCCAGCCAGTAATTTTTGTGGGTTACGCAATTCTATTTGTTTATTAGTGTATACATTGTCGTAGTAGGAACCTATGTAATAATAAAATGGCTGGTTATCACTTTGCCCGATTGATAAAGTCTGCAATTCCGTTGGCTTTTTCCAAAGCATATAGTGGGTAAGCCATTCACTCATAAATGGGTCAACAGCATTGTTGTAAGCAGCCTTACCTTCTTTTGTAGTTGTGTCTGCAGAAAAGCTTTGTATTTGTTTTTGCACCCTACCCTGGTAGGCAGTATCCATAGTGTATATTGAAGTTGCCTGGGTTTGCGTAAAAGATTTTCCGTAATACAAAGCATATAAACCTATCACAAACATCAGCACCCACGCAGATACCATCAGCTTACTTCGCAAAAACAATTTCCATTCGTATTGTAGTATATTTTTCATTTATAAAACACTTACTTTTTTTGTATTAAATTGAATAAGGCAAACTGTTAAGGCAAGCCAAAATAGTAATGCAAACAGCTCTGCTTTATTATTTTTTACCGACCAGTAGATAGATGGATAGCTATAGCGAAAATCATTTATTTTTTTCCAGTAGTCTGCTTTTACACTCCAATCCCAATCTCCGGTTTTACTACCGCCATACGCCATCTCATTGTTAAGAGTTCTTATGAGGTTGCGCCGGTAAATTTCAGCCTGTGTGGTAAAATCAAAATGGTGGTACACATCGGTAGCCGCTATGCCCATACTTATATTGCGAACTCCGGCAAATGGATTTATCCAGCTACTGTAAGCAGTAATACTATTTTGCTTACGGATAATATTTTGCACTTTTCCCCAATGATTATCGTAAATAGAATTATGGTATTCTTCATCTGCCTGCATCGTTAACCCATCAAGGTTAACGGAAAGTTTACTCGAAGTATCAACACCGTATTTTTTCAAAACGCTGTCTTCAAAATGCTTTGTTCTTTCATTCCGTGGGTCGTGGCCATTGATACCTTTTTTATTATCCTCATTAATCTGTTTTTCCATTTGCTGCTGCGTAATGAGCGGAGCTATATTTTCACCGATATTGGCCGTTGCTTTTGGCAACACAACGGTACAAAGCAACCAACCACACAGTAGCAATAACAACGCATTATTGCTACTGCTGCTTCGGGCGGATACGTACACAGAGAGTGCTGTAATTATAAAATAGTACAGTCCATAAAGCAGCAAGAAGCTGCCTAAACGCTCTATAGAAAAAGCCTCATTGCTACCAGGCAATGCTATTAACACTACGAGTAAAAAATTTACCACCAACAATGCCCACCAAATAAAAGAATAGGCTAATATTTTTCCCCACATCAGGTTTCGTAAACTTATTCCCTGGCAGGCTGCTAGCTTTAATGTGCCAGCTTCTTTTTCTTTTGTAATTGCATTGTGGCATACAAATAGAATAAACAAGGGCAATAATATCTGCAGCAATAAACTAAGGCGTAGTTGCCCAAAACGAGCCAGCGAACTTTCATCCTGTGAGGAAGAAAACAAGGGCGTATTTTGTTGATGGGCTTCCAGCCTAAGTGTTATACCGGTAAAAGGATTTACACCTTCATCTATTGTGCTTAATCCATTCATTGGTTTGTACACAAAATGCCCGAAGTGTGCTGCACTATGAGGATTTACAGCGCCCTGTGCCAAAAACTTTTCTCTCATGTGCTGAACACTTTCGGTTCTTTTCTGAAGGGTTTCTGTAAACTTTTTATTGGCATTCCAAACAACAAACGCAGATAAAGCCAATGATATCGTCAGTAACCAAAACAGTATTTTACTCCTGAAAAGTTCCCGCCATTCTTTTTGTATTATCCAAAACAGTAGCATAGATGATAAACTTTATGATATAAATTATTTCAATGAATAAGATACTGTTGCTAAAAAGTTCCGGGGCAGCCCTGGTGTGTACGCGCCGTAGCCTCCGTTCAGTACATGTCTTTTATCAAATAAATTATTGCTGTTAATCTGAAGACGGTATCTCTTAAAAGTGTAGCCAATAAGTGCATCGGCAACTGTGTATTCAGGTATAGTACCAAAAGATGTATTTCTTTTATCTACATAGTTTAACCCAAATCCAATTTGCAACCCTTTCAAATAAGACTTGCTAAACTTATACGAAACCCATCCATTGGCAGTATTGTAAGGTGCATTGTTGAATGTTTTACCTACATCCGTCGCATCATTACTTTCAGAAATCCTGGTATCGTTATAGGCATAGTTAACAATCAGCGATAAATTATCAGTGATATTTCCGGTAACACCGAGTTCTATGCCTTTGCTGATAACCTGCTGCAATGGACGAAAGCCGTAGCCTTCTACGAATGTACTGTCTGCGTAGTAAATCAATACGTTTTTCTTGGTGATGTGATAAATTGCAGCAGTTGCATGAAGTCTGTTCTTAAAATAATCTCCCTTAAAACCCAATTCAAACTGGTTAGAAGTTTCCGGATCAAACGGCCCTCCAAACTTTCTTTCGTTAGAATATTGCGGAACAAAACCTCGATTGTAATCTATGTAAATACTGATATTTTTTTTAGGTTGATAAACCAGTCCCGCCTTTGGTGTAAATGACTCCGTACGCTCTGGCCGTTCGTCGTAAAGAGGTAATCCATCAGCAGCATTTATAGCGAGGTAACGACGGAAATAATTGGTGTACCGCAAGCCGATTAATCCTTTGAATTTATTAGAAAATGTTATCTGGTCAACTAAATAAGCAGCCATTACATTAGAAGTAAATTTTTCCGTTCTGCTATTGAGGTATAACGGGGCTCCCGTAGTATCAAAGGAAGAATAATCAGGATTTAAAACATTCAATGGTTTTGCCTCATACAACTGTATTCCGTTGGGGTAATTATTTCTTTCAAAATTTATATCGAGGCCAGCAACAATGGAGTTTTTAATTTTTGCTAAATTGAAAACTCCATTTACATAAGGGTTGATAGTTAATGTAGGCGAATTTATTTGTTGCTTAGTGAAATAACGGGTAGCTAAATTTGTAGCTGGGTCAATACCGTAAGTGCTGTATTGGCTGCGGTTTGCACGGGTTTCGCTATAGCCAATTGATAAATTTCCTTTCCAAACAGTATTGAATTTATGGGCCAGCATAGATTGTAATTGAAAAGAATTTCCCTCATACTTTGAGTCTTTACCTGCATAAGTAAAATCATCGGAAAGAGAATATGGTTTTGAACCATCATCGTAAACGGGGATATCGGGTTGCCAGTTAGTAGTGTTCCTATCTCCATTGTAAGTAGCATTAAACTGCCAGGAAGTTTTACTGGTTATATCCCATTTTACAGAGCCGTAAAACTGCATATTTTCATTGTCAAAATTATTGGTGAACCTGCCCCCTTTCTGATAAGCTGCTCCTGCTAAAAAATACAGTGATTTACTTTTATTCAGACTGCCGGTAACATCCGCCATCATCCTGAATAAATTAAGGTTGCCTGACCCAATACTTACATGGGCGGTTGTAAATTTTTTCGGTTGTTTCGTTACCAGGTTTATATTTCCACCCAAAGCACCTTCGCCATACAGCAAGGCTGTAGAACCTTTTATCACTTCAATCTGCTCCACATTGGCCAGTAGAGGAAAAACCCCTTCCGGGGCCGACGGGCCTTTTAAACCATTGGTTAAAAAATCCAGGGCATTGGTATTGAATCCTCTCATAACAATTGCACCGTAGGCATCCTGGTTTACACCTGCTACATTTTTTAAAGCCTGATCGACGCTGAATAATTGTTGTTCATCAATGGTAGCTCTGCTAACTTCCTGCACAATTTGTGGCAAATCCAGCAATGGGGTATTGGTACGGGTAAGTGCGTTGGAAGATTGTGCAGCTTTTATGCCTGTTACTGTTACTTCTTTTAAGGAGGCTGTAACAATATTCAATTCAAGATTGAGCAACACATTTTTATTCCCTTCTATGTTAACCTTACTACTTTTTGCGGTATAGCCGATACCTGTTGCGATTAAAATGTAACTGCCAGAAGGAATATTGCCGAAGTAAAAAGCACCTTCATTATCTGATGTTGAAAAAAACTTAGTGCTTTCCAATTGAATAGAGATGCCTGGTAATACCATTCTGTTGACATCATGAATAGAACCTGTGATAGAGCCTTTTTGCGCAAATGCAAAAACGGATAATAGAATATTAAGCAATAGTAATAATAGATTTTTTCTCATAAGAATGGTTGATTTAATTATTTAATAATTATTTATGGATGTAGTTATTATGCAGGTTGTATGACCTGAATTTTACTGGTAGCTGTTAATACGCAAGACCATTTAATGGCTTTTACAGGTATTATAAACGCATTGATTTGCACTGCTGAAATTTAGGCAGGTAATACAGTACAATAAAAGAGATTGATAAATCAGGCTATGGCAGGTGGGCTTTTATTTGAAAGGCCGCTTAAGGGTTGATGTATATAAAAAGTCTCAGGGGAAGCAATAGGATTAATGTAAGGACGAATGCAGATAACTTGAATCGTAGTTATTTCACTATGGTAAATAGTGTATTGATGGGAGCAAATTTTACATTCATGGGAAATACCAGTGCTTTTGACTAAAGAAATATATGACCCGCTTTGTTTTTGATTTGCTTGCTGGTTAGGATGATTTTTACAGTGATGCCAGTATTGCACAGGCATGGCAATAAACAAATACAGCAATAATAAAATTGCCGAAAGCAGTTGGCGATATTTGGTAGAAATTTGTAAAGCCATTGTTAATAATGAGCAAATATATAATAAACATACCTACTTTTGCAACGTAGATGCAAATTATTTTATAATGGATTTCAATTATACACAAAAAACTTATAGTAAGTGGCTGGATACAATCGGCATTGGAGCTTCGTTTGCCTGTGCGGTGCACTGTATTGCTATGCCGGTGCTGTTTACCACGCTGCCACTGTTTGGAATTGAATTGCTTAAAAATATATGGCTGGAAATGGCCACCATTCTTGTTTCGGTAGTAATAGGAAGCTGGGCATTGCTGAGAGGGTATTTTAAACATCACCACAATAAAACACCGGTTTGGCTATTTGCAACAGGTATAATATTATTAGTAATAGCCAACTTAGTAAATAAGCACAGCATGGAAATGGGTATAAAGTTTTTTGCAGTCAGCTTTATTATTACTGCTCACATCATCAACTGGAAAAGCTGCAAAAAATGCGAAATATGCCATTAA
>JBDUCK010000203.1:0-6484 GCA_040003485.1 Ferruginibacter sp.
TAGCACAACAGATTTTGATTCTGTTTGTCTAGGTTCGAATCCTAGTAACCCAACATCAGGACAAACTAGGTGATACTGATTTGTCCTTTTTATTTCAATGATCGTTTTTAATCTCCATCATCCACCTGCCTGATGCCCTTTATATTTTGCAACCTGCAACCTGCTTTAATTTGAACGGCTTTTATACCTTTAATTACAAAATGATTTTTTTTGCATTTAAACCAACTATCACCATTCAGATATTTCAGGTTTACTTTTTCAGGATACACCGCATCAAAATCAAACTTCTCAAATACTACTTCATTCCACGTTATCAGTAGGCTATCGGCCTGGCGCAGGTAACTTTTAAATTCTGCCTCATAAACTGCAAATGCTTCCTGCTTTCTCCGTTCAATCATTTCATTGAGCCTTTGTTGGGTAAGCCCGTCTACTTTTGCAGCCAGGCCTACTTCCAGTACGCCTTTGTATTCAGCATCAGTAGAATAAAGCGCTATCCATTTGCTGCAGTGTAGAGGATAAAACTTCGTTGTACATCTATTCAGGTAGAATGAGCTTTTACCTGCTATATCACTTGAATATGATTAGGCATTATAATAAATGCACTTAAAATAATCGGGTTATCTTCAATTAAAAAATTGAAGACTTTCTATGATGATGTTTAAATTTATCATCATAAATCATTTTTTTTCACTGGTAGATTGTTGCTGTGTAAAAATTGGGCCATTCAATAGCTCTCGTCGTATTTGAAAAGCTTTACCAGCTAACCTGAAGTTCAGATAAGATCAGGAGTAAAAACTCCTTGTAGAGCTTAGCTCATTGAGCAAATATTAAGTGCTATAAGACAGCAGCTATTGGTAAAAAGCGTTTACCTTCAACACAGAAAAAGTAATCAATAAAAATCATGGAAACAGAACACGAACTGAATGATAAGATCATGTCTATAACCATGCAGATACAGGAAAAATATCCTGAATTATTAAAGTATTTAAATGAGATGCCTGTCACTATTCCTGATGAGAACAAACCGGAAATTAATACCAGCGTTTTAAAAAACTATTACGAATCGCTTAAAAACATCCTGAAAGATTATGTGGCTGAACATGCAGGCACTTTACCATCACACCCACGCCCTGATCCAGGTCGATTGCTGGAAGCGCCAATGCTTAATTTTGATCTGCCGGCAGCAATAGAAAGAATTAAAAAAGAAGAAGAGTGGATCTCCGGCAAACACAATGCAATAACATTAATGAAATCAGCAAGCATGCGTATCGTGGTTATTGCAATGCATCAAGGAAATGAAATGAAAATGCACCAATCAGATGGCCCTATCACCGTTCACATTATTGAAGGCAAATTAAATTTTATTACAGAAAATGAATCTGTCATTCTACAGAAAGGCCAGTTGGTTACGTTGCAGGAAAACATAAAGCATGGGCTCATTGCTATTGAGGAAACGGTATTTCTTTTAACGATGGTCAACTTATAGGCAGGTCATTTATTATCAGCCCGGTTATTGAATCCAAACACTAAAGGCGCTTTATGATGACACATTTTACTGAAGCCGAAAAAGGAGTGCACTATCCTGCGGATAGACGAAATTTTGTAGCTCTTAAGCCTTTCATGTGGATTATCTTTCTTGTTCTGGTCATTGGCTTACCTGGCATTGCATGGCTGCAATATTTGCTGGTTGGTTTGCCTGCAGATCCTTCCCTACCTATTTCCAACTTAACATACACCGATGCTAGAGGTTTCCCATGGTGGGTAAACCTCAGTCACTGGGTTAATTTCTTTTTTCTTGTGTTGATCATAAGAAGCGGACTTTCCATATTGGTGGACCATCCCCGTTTGTACTGGAATAATAGTTGCAAACCCGAAACAGCCTGGATAAGATTTACCCCTTTAAAAATACCCAAAGATAAAAATTGGACGGCCAAAGAAGATGCCCGCTATATCAGCCCGGTAGCAGGTTTACCGGGTTACCGGCACACTATTGGTATTGCGAGGATATGGCATTTCCTCACCATTCCTTTTTTTCTTTTAAACGGTGCGGTTTTTATTGCGCTGTTATTTTATACCAATCAATGGAAACGGCTGGTGCCGTTATCATGGAAAATATTGCCTGATTCATGGAATATTTTTGTTCATTATGTTACGCTGAATATGCCCGCAGAACCGAATGGGTTTTATCAATATAATGCTTTGCAGCAGCTCTCTTATTTTGGCGTTGTTTTTATTTTAGCACCACTTGCTATGCTTACCGGTATGGCTATGTCGCCGGCAATAGAAAATCGCTTTCACTGGTATCCTAAATTATTTGGCAACCGGCAAAGCGCCCGTTCTATCCACTTCCTGGTGATGATCGCTTATATTTTCTTTATCATTATACATGTAAGCCTGGTGGCGGCTACAGGATTAGTGAAGAATATGAATCATATTACTTCAGGAACTGACAATACAAGCAGCTATACCGGGCTTTATATTGGCATAGCAATTATTGCAGCCACCATTGCATTTTGTTTTTTAGCCAATTGGCTTTCCTGGAATAAACAACGCTTGCTTCAGCATCTTCAGGCAAACCTTAACGGAACTCTTTGGAAAATAACCATTAACCGTTTTAAGACTAAAGCTTCTTATCAAAAAAAAGATATTTCTCCTTATTTCTGGCTTAATGGAAAAATGCCCGCCTCCGCACAATGGAAAAAACTAGCAGATAATAACTTTGCAGACTATAAACTTAAGATAGGCGGTTTGGTAGATAACCCTGTAGAGTTATCGATGGAAGAATTAAAAAATATTGATAAGGAGGAAAATATTACGATGCACCATTGTATCCAGGGCTGGTCGGGCATTGCAGAATGGGGAGGGATACCGTTGAGCAAGATTATTGACCTGGTAAAGCCTCATGCAGATGTAAAAACGGTTGCCTTTTATTCATTTGGTGAAGGCTTGTATGGTGGCACTTATTATGATACACATACTTTAGATAATTGCCTTAAGCAACAATCCATTCTGGCGTGGGAAATGAATTACGAACCACTTTCACTTGAGCATGGTGCACCGCTCAGGCTCCGGGTAGAAAATCAGTTGGGCTATAAAATGGTAAAGTGGATAAGCTCTATTGAATTTGTGCAAACCCACGAAAGTTTAGGCAAGGGATTTGGCGGAATATGTGAAGATGATGAATACTTTGATTTGTTGGCAGATAATTAGGCAAATTCAAAATGCCCCTAAAAAGATAAAAAATACTGCTGCATGAAATCACTGATACGAAATAATGTTATCTGGACCATTGGCCACTCTACTAGAACGCTGGAAGCGTTTGTTGAAATGCTGCATTCCTTTGAGATTAAAACAGTAGTTGATATCCGGAGCTATCCTGGCTCAAGGCGGTATCCGCATTTTAATAAAGAAGCATTGGAAATTTCTTTGCCCGAAAATAATATTCAATACATTCATTTAAAAGAATTGGGCGGAAGACGAAAAGTAAATCCAGATTCAAAAAATACTGCATGGCGGCATCTGGCTTTTCGGGGCTATGCCGATTATATGGAGACCGATACATTTAAAGAAGGAATTGAAGCGCTGGAAAAAATTGCCCTGAAGCAACGCACAGCTTACATGTGTTCGGAAGCGGTGTGGTGGCGCTGTCACCGCTCCATGGTTTCCGATTATTTAAAGGTAGCTGGGTGGATAGTGATGCATATAATGGCAGTTGGTAAAGCAGATGAGCATCCTTACACCGCACCTGCAAAAATTGTGAAAGGTAAATTATCATATTGTAGTTAGAAATAACTCTTCATTCAAACAGCAATAAATTTAAAGTTTTTGAATAGTATTTAATTAAAAAATATATCATGAAAAATTTCCTCCTTCTTCTTGTTGTTACAATTATTTTTTTCTCTTGCCAGGGACCTCAAAATAAAAACACTCAACAAAATGTGTACGGCAGCCCTCCTGCTTCTATTACAAAAGACACCCAATCCGCACATGGAATTACAGGGCCGCTTAGTTACGGGCCTACAGTTCCTGCTACACAACCAGGAGATACAATTGAGGTAAAATTTGATGTGCAACATAAATTATTTCACATTAAAAATAACGTGGCTTATAAAGCCTGGATGTTTGGCGATTCTGTTCCCGGTCCAATATTGAAAGTGAGAGTGGGACAAGTAGTAAAATTTTCAATGACCAACCGTTCAAATGAAAATGTGCCGTTGTCTATGGATATGGATCATTCAACGGACATAGAACATACAATAATGCCAATGCCCCATTCAATAGACTTTCATGCTGCCATGGTTAACCCTGAAGATAAATATAGAAGTATTAATCCAGGAGAAACAATTCATTTTACATGGACTGCCAATTACCCAGGGGTGTTTATGTATCACTGTGGTACGCCAATGGTTTTAATGCACATGATCTATGGTATGATCGGAATGGTGATTGTGGAACCGAAATCAGGATTCCCGGGTAAAGTAGATCATGAATTTGCTTTTGTACAAAATGAATATTATCTCAGGAAAATGAATGATTCCACTTATATTCCAGATACTGCAATGGCACGTTTGAAACAACCCAGCTTTGTAACATTTAATGGTAAAGTTGCACAATATGTTTTACATCCTATTCCAGTGAAAGCAGGTGAGCGGATAAGAGTATTTTTTATTAATGACGGGCCAAATAATGCGACCAGCTTCCATGTGATCGGAACCATTTTCGACAAAGTTTGGCTTGATGGCAACCCCGCCAATAAACTGGAGGGCATGCAGGCTGTATATCTTGGGCCAGCTTGCGGGGCTATAATGGAATTTGTGGTGCCGGAAAAAGGAAGATATACTTTTGTCGATCATTCTTTTGCAGATGCTGAAATGGGGGCAATCGGACAATTTGTGGCTGAATAGCCAAACTTAAACTCTTTTAAAGGCAGCGTTTATATCAAACTTTCTTTTGGTTAAATGAATGAATTTGCATGGTTTTACATTAGTTACTTCAATAAATTTTAATGCAGAATCTCTTAAAAAAAATACGTAAATGCGAAGTTTGTATAAATGATTTACCCTTAGGTTGTAATCCCATTGTGCAGTTAAATATTTCTTCAAAAATAATAATTATTGGCCAGGCTCCCGGAAAGCGTGTACATGAAACCGGTATCCCCTGGAAAGATAAAAGTGGGGATACTCTAAGAAAATGGATGAATGTTACAGATGAAATATTTTACAACCCCGCCTGCTTTTCTATAATGCCGATGAGTTTTTGTTATCCCGGAAAAGGAATATCCGGCGACCTTGCGCCGAGGCCCGAATGTGCCCCATTGTGGCATCCACAAATTTTAAAAAAATTAACTGGCACTCCGCTTATTTTATTAATAGGCCAATACGCACAACGAAATTATTTAAAAACAGCCTGCAAATCAAATCTTACAGAAACCGTTAGAAATTTTAAAACGTTTCTTCCAGAATATTTTCCTTTACCACATCCATCTCCCCGTAATCAAAATTGGCTAAAAATAAATCCCTGGTTTATGAAGTATGTTATTCCGGAACTGCAAAGCCAAATAAAAAAAATCCTGTATTGATGCAGGTGATTTATTTATTAAACTTCGCTCACTTCTTTTACTCTTTTTTAAGTCAATGTTTCCCGTATAATATTATTGCTTTACAGAAATTGTGAAGTATAAATATTTATGCTAAAGCAATACTCATTGAATTAAATTTGCAGCAAATTAAAACAGGCAGGAATAAACGGGTTCAACAAAAATATTTGAAATGAAAAATTACTCCAGCAATGGAATTCCAATCTCAACTTCGCTGGTACCGGCTTTAGATGCTGAAAACATCCAGCCAAAAATATCCTACAATAAAAAGCGCTTACTTACCATTTCCGCATTAGCTATTTTAGTTGCTGTAGTTATAAGTTTTGTTGCAAAATTGTTAGTTTACCTGATAAACATTGTTACCAATATTTCCTTTTATGGCAAACTATCTTTGCAGGCAAATAGCCCTGCAAATAATAACCTGGGCATTTGGGTATTAATAATTCCTGTGGTTGGCGGCTTGATAGTAGGACTTATGGCATTGTATGGTTCCAAAGCCATTCGTGGGCATGGCATACCGGAAGCAATGGAGCAGATACTTACAAAGCAAAGCAAAATAAAACCAGCGATCATATTCTTAAAACCATTTTCATCGGCCATCTCCATTGGCACAGGTGGCCCCTTTGGTGCAGAAGGCCCAATTATTGCAACAGGCGGGGCTTTAGGTTCTACCTTGGGACAGTTATTAAGGATAAGCGATAATGAAAGAAAAATTTTATTGGCAGCAGGGGCCACTGCAGGAATGTCTGCTATTTTCGGCACCCCTATTGCCGCCATATTCCTGGCCATTGAATTATTGTTATTTGAGTTTTCTCCACGCTCTATCATTCCTGTAGCACTGGCATGTATCACGGGTGGTGCCGGGCATCATTTTTTATTTGAGCCAGG
>JBDUCK010000204.1:0-6467 GCA_040003485.1 Ferruginibacter sp.
ACAGGCCTGAACCACTGGGGAGATTACATATTGCATCTCCATTTCATCGTGGTGGGCACCAATAGCATTTACTACCGCAGGATTTTCACCATATTTTTCAGCCAGCTTTGCGCCTAATAATGCATGGCTTAATTCTGTTTCTTCATCAGGAACTTTACCTATATCATGTAAAAGGCCGGCTCTTTTAGCCAGTTTGGGATTCATTCCTAATTCCGCAGCCATAATACCACATAGATTGGCTGTTTCCCTACTGTGCATCAGCAGGTTTTGTCCGTAAGATGAACGAAAGCGCATGCGTCCAACCATTCTTATCAATTCTTTATGCAAGCCATGTATGCCCAGTTCAATTACTGTGCGTTCGCCAATCTCCATAACCTGGTCATCTAACTGGCGTTTCGTTTTTTCTACCACTTCTTCAATACGTGCCGGATGGATGCGGCCATCAGCCACCAGACGTTGCAGGGAAAGACGGGCAATTTCCCGACGCAGAGGATCAAAGGAAGAAAGTACGATCGCTTCCGGGGTGTCATCTACTATCAGATCCACACCAGTAGCGGCTTCTATGGCACGAATGTTACGGCCTTCACGACCGATGATAGAGCCTTTGATCTCATCACTTTCTAAATTGAAAACAGTAATGGAGTTTTCTATGGCAGTTTCTGCAGCAGTACGCTGGATAGTTTGAATAATTATCTTACGTGCCTCTTTATTTGCTTTTGCTTTTGCTTCTTCTATAATTTCCTGCTGTATTACCAGCGCTTTTGTATTAGCTTCCTGCTTTAGGCTTTCTATTAATTGGGCTTTTGCGTCTTCAGCTGAAAGTCCGGCAACTTTTTCCAGGCGGCGAATATGTTCTTCCTGGTGTTTTTCCAGTTCTGTTCTTTTAATATTCACCACTTCAATCTGGCGGCTAAGAGTGTCCTTTATAGTTTCGTTTTCCTTTAACTGTTTTTCTAAATTACCCTCTTTAGCATTGAGGCCTTGTTCTTTTTGCTTAATACGGTTTTCGCCTTCAGTAATCTTTTGAGTACGCTGAAGTGCTTCTCTTTCATGATCAGCCCTCATTTGCACAAATTTCTCTTTAGCTTCCAGTTCTTTTTCTTTTTTGAAGGTTTCTGCTTTTAATTGTCCTTCTGCAATTATTTTTTGTGCCTGTATTTCTGCTTCCTGTACCTGTTTGCCTGCATTTTTTGCAAAAATAATTTTACCCAGGACGATGCCCACTATAATAGCGGCTATACCAATGATGATATAAATTATACTTGGTTCCATTGAATGTTACTGTTTTAAGCTGATTCACAATATTGTACGTTCTATCTGTACCCATTGCTGGCTAAGTTAGTTTGTTAGCAGGCGAAGATAAGAATTTTGTGTTTAGGTTTATTTTGAAGACAAAAGGATATGGATATTTGCGAATGAAGCAACTGGTTTTTTATAAAAGTGCTTTATTTAGTTGAGCTTCCAGCTTGTTTAAACCCTCTACCAGTTCTTTTTGTTCTGCTGAGGATGTGGTATCTGTTGGCGCCTGCGTGGCATACCAGATAATTACCATGGCTATATAATCCTGCATATCTTTTCCCGCAAACTGAGTTTTAAATTCAATAATTTTATCATTAATAATCTTTACCGTTTTGCGGATCACTTCTTCATCCTCAGGCTGTGTCTTAATACGGTAAGTACGATCGGCAATTACAATATTTACAGGAATTAATTCCGACATAATCGTTTTATTGTGCTAATGAAGAAATGCATTTGTCAATACTGCGGATATAGCCATTTATTTTTTGCTCTAACTCTTTTTTATCCGCTTCATTTAGTGGCGCTGCAGAGACCTTTAGTATTAAATTCTGTTGTTGTAGGTCACTGAGGCTGTTCTTAAATTCATGATGTTGCTTTTGCAAAACTTCGATAGTTTGTTTTTGCTTAATGTTTTCATTCTGCAATAGCTCATATTGCCTGAGCAATTGCTGAAGCTTGGTATTGATGTGGCTGATATGTTCATTTAGACCTGGCAAAATTATTTTCTTATTTCTGCATATAAGCTGTTTTCAAAATTACTGATGAGGATATTCATCATTTCATCAATTTCTCTATCGGTAAGCGTTTTGCTTTCATCTAAAAAAGTAAAATTTACCGCCATCGATTTTTTACCTGCTCCTAATTTATCACTTTCAAAAATATCAAAAAGTTTTATGGATTTAAGAAAATCAATGTTAGCTGCAGCAACTACAGCCTGTATTTGTGCGTATGAAGTAGCTATATCTACCACTAAGGCTAGGTCCCTTTCTACTGAAGGAAATTTCCCCAATTCTTTATACTGTATCGTCACATTATTTTTTAAGGCCGGTATTTCATCCCAATAAATATCTGCATAAAAAACAGGCTCTTTTATATCAAACTGTGGTAAGACTTCAGGATGAATATTTCCGGTAATACCGACAGTTTTATCATGAAGTTTTATCAAGATGCTTTCCTGAAAATCAGGATCAGTAGTTTTTTCAAAAGTTAATCCTGTTGCTCCCATAGCTGCCAAAACTTTTTCGCATACTCCTTTTAAAAAATAAAAATCAGCTTTTACCGGTTTGCTTTGCCAGCCACCATCATTTACCAGTCCGCTAACATAAAGGCACAAATGTGTTTTCTCTTTGTATTCACCAGTAATGGCGGTGCTGTAGGTTTTTCCAAATTCAAAAAGTTGAAGACTTGAATTTTTTCGGTTTATGTTATGTGCTATTACTTCCAGCCCGGTCTGCAGCATTGATGGGCGCATGACATCCAGGTCTGCACTTAAATTATTTATCATTTTTACCGTAGCCTGCAAAACAACCTCGTCATAATAATTACTATTGGTAATACTATTGGTAAATATTTCATAAAAGCCGAGCCCGGTAAGATAATTGGCAATCTTTTCTTTTAAAGCCATAACTCCTGAACTCTTATCTACAGAAGGAGAGATCGTAATGGCCATAGGTATTTCAATATTATCCAGCCCGTCAATCCGCATAATTTCTTCTACAATATCTGCAGGTATCGAAATATCAGGTTTGCTGTAAGGCACTTTTACCCAAATTTCATCTATCCCTTCTTTTATAATTTCAAATCCTAGTGCTACTAAAATATTTTTTATTGTACCGCCATGATAATTTTTTCCACTAAGTTTTTTCAAATAATGATATTTTAATCCAACAGAAGTTTGCTCCATCGGCTCAGGATAAATATCTATAACATCGCTGGAAATTTCTCCACCCGCAATTTCCTTTATCAACAAAGCAGCACGCTTTAATACATTAGTTGTGTTACTTATATCCACGCCTTTTTCAAAACGGGTAGCTGCATCCGTTCTTAAGCCGAGTTTTAAAGATGTTTTACGAATGGTTTCCGGATTAAACCAGGCGCTTTCTAAAAAAATATTTTTTGTTTCTTTTGTTACACCACTCTGCAGGCCACCATAAATCCCTGCAATGCACATAGGTTCTTCTGTATTGCAAATCATTAGATCGGTGGCAGATAGTTTGCGTTCTTTTTCATCTAAGGTTGTAAATACATTTCCTTCTGCAGCATTTTTTATTATTATTTTATTGCCTTTAATTTTATTTGCATCAAAAGCATGCAGTGGCTGCCCGGTTTCGTGTAAAATATAATTAGTAATATCTACAATATTGTTGATGGGCTTTAAGCCGATAGCTTTAAGTTTTTGCTGCAGCCATATCGGGCTATCCCCCACCGTTAAATTGCTTATGGTTAGGCCACTATATCGCTGGCAGCCAGCATTATTTTCTATATTTATTTCTATAACAAGATTATTGTTATCTGCTTTAAAATTATTTTTATATGGCAGCTTTAGCGGGAGATCATTTTTTTCGTGATGTGCTAAATATGCATATACATCTTTGGCCACACCTAAATGGCTCATTGCATCCATACGGTTGGGGGTAAGGCCTATTTCAAAAATTACATCTTCATAAGAATTAAAGAGAGTAGCAACATCAAGGCCCACGGCTGTACCGGCTGGTAATAGTAAAATACCCTCATGTGTATTGCCAGTTCCAATTTCATCTTCAGCACAAATCATTCCCTGGCTTTCTATACCTCTTATTTTAGCTTTTTTAATGGTAATGGGGTCGCCGTTTGTTGGATAAATGGTGGTGCCTATAGTAGCTACAATTACTTTTTGCCCAAGAGCCACATTAGAAGCACCGCATACGATCTGCAATGGTTCAATACCGCCTATATTTACAGTAGTTAGTTTCAATTTATCTGCATCAGGATGTTTTTCGCAACTTAATATTTCGCCTGTTATCAGCCCTTGTAAGCCCCCTTTTATAGATTCGTATTTATGCAGGCTCTCTACTTCAAGCCCAATAGAAGTAAGTATTTTACTTAGTTTTTCAGTCTCAATTTTTACGGGTAAATATTCGCTCAACCAGTTGTAAGAAATAATCATGTATCAAAATAATGTGAGCCACAAAGATAGTTTTTTAGGCCTTTATAATTTTAGGCTGTCACAATAAAAAAGATAGAATCAGAAACTATATAATTGAATCGGATTTTACAAATGGTAAAAAAAAAGGCAAGGTGCACAAAAAGAAAAATAGCCTAAAAATTTTGTTGATAAATACCTGCTTTTTCAAAGTAGCGGGAATAAGCCCTGTTAATTATAAGAGGATAAGAAGTTAATAAACTAAATTTGCCGGTGGATTTGTAGTGGATAAACAGTTAAATAAAGTTGATAACATCGATTGTTAAGTAATGATTACCGATTTGCCTTTACCTTAGCTTCCCTGAAAAAAAGCAGCGGTTGTAATAATTTTTTAGGAGTTATTAAAGACTGATTGAAGGTATTTTATTCTAAACAAATCATCAATTGCGATAAAAGAAAAATGGAATTAACAAATTTTAATAAAGACCGTAAGGGTATTAGAAAGGCCAAGCTTGATTTAGGAACAATGATGTACGGCAAGGTACCGCCCCAGGCTAAAGAACTGGAAGAAGCCATTCTAGGTGCCATCATGTTGGAGAAGAGTGCCTTTGATACGGTTGTAGAAATATTAAAACCAGAATGTTTTTATGTAGATGCTCATCAAAAGATTTACAAAGCTATGCAGGGCCTTGCGATAAAGAGCCTTCCTATAGATTTACTAACGGTGGTAGAAGAATTAAAGGTAAGAGAAGAATTGGAATTGGTGGGAGGGCCATATTATGTTACAAAACTTACTAATGCAGTTGTTTCTTCGGCTAATATTGATGCTCACTCAAGAATAGTTTTACAAAAATTTATTCAACGGGAACTTATACGTATAAGTGGAGAAATTATTGGCGATGCTTATGAAGATAGCACCGATGTATTTGATATGCTGGATGACGCAGAAAGTAAATTATTTGAAATAACCAATAATCACCTGCGCAAAAATTTTGATGATATCAATACCGTTTTGGTAAAAACAATTCAGCGTATTGAGGATATGCGTAGCCGCCAGGATGATCTGACAGGAGTACCTACAGGCTTTCCATCGCTGGACAGGATCACTTATGGCTGGCAGCCAACAGATCTTATTATCCTGGCTGCACGGCCTTCGGTTGGTAAGACTGCATTTGCGCTTAACCTTGCCCGTACGGCAGCATTGCATCCTACAAAACCTACAGCGGTTGGTTTTTTTAGCCTGGAGATGAGCAGCAGTCAATTGGTACAGCGTATACTGAGTGCCGAAAGCGAAATATGGCTTGAAAAAATTGCCCGGGGTAAATTAGAAGAACATGAAATGAAGCAGTTGTACAAAAAGGGAATAGACAGACTAAGCAAAGCCCCCATTTTTATTGATGATTCTGCAGCACTAAATATTTTTGAATTAAGAGCCAAATGCCGCAGGCTGAAAAATAAACACAATGTAGGTATGATCATAATTGATTACCTGCAATTGATGAGTGGCAGTGCCGATAGAAACAGTAACAGGGAACAGGAGATCAGTAAAATATCCAGAGATTTAAAAGGGCTGGCCAAAGAGTTGCAGGTGCCTATCATTGCGCTTTCGCAGCTGAGTCGTGAAGTAGAAAAAAGAAAAGAAGGAAATAAGATGCCGCAGTTAAGTGATCTTAGAGAATCGGGTGCCATAGAGCAGGATGCTGATATGGTTATGTTTCTTTACAGGCCCGAATATTATGATATTACTGCCAATGAATTTGGAGAAAATAATAAAGGTGAAACACATGTAAAAATTGCCAAGCACAGAAACGGTAGTTTAGAAACTGTAAAATTGCGGGCATTACTTCACATACAGAAATTTGTAGAAGATGAAGCTGGAACTGACTTTAATGCCGGCCCACCCAGCGGAGGCGGAAACTGGAAACCTGTAAATACAGGCGGTGGGGTAGATGATGAAGCAAGAATGTATATCCAGAAAGGGAGTAAAATGAATGACGGCAATTATGATGAAGAAGCGCCTTTTTAAAAACCTCTTAAATTGAAATAC
>JBDUCK010000205.1:0-6466 GCA_040003485.1 Ferruginibacter sp.
TTGGTTAGATTATTCCTTCACCGCTTCAACGCCTTTTACTCTCCGCTTAAATTTTATAAAATACAATAATTTTGAAGCAAAAAAAAAGGAATGTTGACATCGTTGTAATTTCTGATGTACACCTGGGCACCTATGGTTGCCATGCAAAGGAATTATTATTTTACCTCAAAAGCATCAATCCCAAATTAGTAATACTAAACGGTGATATTGTAGATATATGGCAATTCAGTAAAAGGTATTGGCCAAAAAGCCATATGAAAGTTATCAAGCATTTAATGCATTGGATGAGTAAACGCATTAAAATTTACTACATCACAGGTAATCATGATGAAATGCTGAGAAAATTTTCGGGCTTTAAAATGGGCTCCTTTAGTATTGTTGACAAACTGATATTACCTCTTGAAGCGGGCAAGACTGCGTGGTTTTTCCATGGAGATGTGTTTGATGTTACCATGCAACATTCAAAATGGCTGGCCAAGTTGGGCGCTATAGGATATGACTTATTAATTCTGATCAACAGGTTTACGAATTTTATTTCTTTAAAAATTTTAAACAGGGGCAAGCTTTCTCTTTCAAAGAGAATAAAGAATAGCGTGAAGTCTGCAGTAAAATTCATTAACAGTTTTGAGAAAACTGCAAGTGACATCGCAATATATAACGGTTACGATTATGTTATTTGCGGTCATATTCATCAGCCCGAAATAAGGGAAGTATCTAACAGCCATGGGAGCACATTATATCTTAATTCCGGAGACTGGGTAGAGAATCTTACGGCACTTGAATACCATGGCGGACATTGGACCATTTACAAATTTGATGAAGCTGATAGGTTGAAAATGAAAAACGATAAGGAAGGTGACGATCCCACCAGCAGCCAATTATTTGAAACCATGCTGGCAGGTTTTAATACAATGAAAGCCTCATGAAAATATTATATGCAATCCAGGGAACCGGTAACGGCCATATAAGCAGAGCCAGGGATATAATTCCCCTATTACAAAAAAAAGGAGAATTGGATATCCTCGTAAGTGGTACCGAAGCGGAAGTACAATTGCCATACCCGGTAAAATATAAATTTAAAGGATTGAGTTTTGTATTTGGTAAAAGCGGAGGCATAGATCTTTTGGCAACTTACAAAAAAAGTAATCTCAGGCGTTTGTATAATGAAATTAAAAGTTTGAATGTTGACGAGTATGACATTGTAATAAATGATTTTGAACCTGTAAGTGCATGGGCCTGTAAATTACAATCAAAAGAATGCATAGGATTAAGTCACCAGGCAGCCGTCATTAACAAAAAGTCTCCAAAACCAAAAAAGAAAGATATAGTTGGTGCACTTGTTTTAAAAAATTATGCACCCGTAACCCAACAATATGGTTTTCATTTTGAAGCCTATGATAAGAATATTTTTTCTCCGGTAATCAGGGCCCAGATAAGGGAGGCACATCCCACTGATAAGGGGCATTACACCGTTTACCTTCCTGCATGTTCGGATAAACGGATTATAAAAATACTTGGTAATATAAATGAAACGCAATGGCAAGTGTTTTCAAAGTATGCAACAAAATCATTTAATGAAAAAAATGTTCATATCTGCCCGGTTAATAATGAAGCTTTCATAAAAAGCATGGTAAGCTCTTCGGGAATTCTTTGTGGGGCCGGGTTTGAAACACCTGCTGAAGCAATGTTTTTGAAAAAAAAATTATTAGTTGTACCCATGAGTGGCCAGTATGAGCAACAGTGTAATGCAGCTGCTTTACAAAAACTTGGAATTACAGTTGTAAAAAAAATGAAGCCAAAGAATATTGAAAAAATTAAAAATTGGGTGACTTTTTCCAGGAATCTTTCCATAGAATATCCGGATGTAACAGGGCAGGTAATTGACCAGGTTTTTTTAAAATACTTTAAATCAAAGAAAGCTTCCCAGGAAATTAAATTAGGAGAAGCTCCGCACTCCCTAAAAAAATTCAGAGAATTAAATCTGGGCAAGATCATCAATCAAATTTCCGGTAGATAATGAAGCTGACAAAAGCAGACTTTGGTGCTGATTTTAAATGGGGTATATCTACGGCGGCCTACCAAATAGAAGGAGGGCATAACATAGATGAAAAGGGCCCTTCTATTTGGGATGAATTTGTAAAAAAGCCTGGAAAAATATTTCAGAAACAACATGGGCAGGTGGCTTGTGATTTTTATAACAGGTACCCGGAAGATAACGCATTAATAAAAAGTTTAAATATTCCGAATCATCGGTTCTCTATTTCGTGGAGCAGGATACTTCCTGAAGGAACAGGGAGAATCAGCCGCAAAGGCATTGATTTTTATAACCGGTTAATTGATCATTCTCTTGCACTTGGCATTGTACCATGGATAACTTTATACCACTGGGATCTGCCACAATCTTTAGAAGAAGACGGGGGATGGACAAATAGGAACATAATACAATGGTTTAGCAATTATACCGAAATATGCTGCAGGTATTTTGGTGACCGGGTAAAGAACTGGATCATCCTGAATGAACCTATGGTTTTTACCGGTGCCGGGTATTTTTTGGGCATACACGCCCCAGGTAAAAAAGGGCTGCATAATTTTTTATCTGCAGTTCATCATGCAGCTTTATGCCAGGCGGAAGGAGGCAGGATAATTCGCCGTTTGCTGCCGGAAAGCAAGATTGGTACTACATTTTCATCGTCTTACGTAGAGCCGTACCGGCTTAATAAAAAAGACATTATCGCCACAAAAAAAGTAGATGCTTTATTAAATCGCTTATTCATTGAGCCACTCCTGGGGTTGGGCTATCCTGTGAAAGATTTAAAAATATTACAAAGGATTGAACAGTTTATGAAACCGGGCGATGAAACCAAACTTGCTTTTGACATGGATTTCATCGGCATACAAAATTATACCAGGGAATTGGTGGCACATAGCTCGTTAATGCCTTTTGTAAAAGCAAAAATTGTAAAAGCAAATAAAAGAAATGTTGAAACAACTTTAATGAATTGGGAAGTATACCCTGAAGCTATGTATCATGTATTGAAGAAATTCGGAGCTTATAAAAACATTCCTCAATTATTAGTTACAGAAAATGGGGCTGCATTTAAAGATGAAACTACTGATGGAAAAATAGAAGATCATAAAAGGACACAATTTATTGCAGATAATATTACGCAATTATTAAAAGCGAAAAGGGAAGGTGTAAAAGTAAATGGGTATTTTATCTGGACGCTGCTGGATAATTTTGAATGGGCAGAAGGATATTATCCAAAATTCGGACTTGTACATGTCGATTTTGAAAGTCAGAAAAGAATTATTAAATCCTCTGGCCACTGGTACAGTAATTTTTTACAGGATACCTGATATTTTCATGGAAACCTTTTTCGAATTTTTAATAGAATTGTTTAAACCAAAAAGCTGCCTGTAGTTATGGGTAATTTAAAGCAGGGTTCAAATCTAATTGACCTTTTTTTAGCCAATACTGATACCCTACTATTAAATTACTTTCCTGTTCCAATCACCGCAACTATTTAAATAATAGTTGCTTTAAGTTTTAAATTTTGTATTATTTTTTCTATTAACATTCAGCCAAGGACAGCACTAATTACATAGCCTCCTAAAGACGGATAATATTTTTTTCTTTAAAAGCACCTGCAGGTTTTGTCTTGCTTTATGAAAATTACTTTTTGATGTGCCTTCGGAGATATTCAGCTTACCAGCAATTTCCGCATGCGTAAATCCTTCTATCGCATATAAATTAAAGACTGTTTTGTAAGCCGGTGATAATTGATGGATGCAGTTAATAATTTCTTTATGCCGCAAGACGTGCTCTGCATTTTGCCCGGTATCTTCAATTTCTTCCTGCGCAGGGTCTGCACTGGCCATCATTTCTTTTTTATTGTATTTTCTAAAATGATCAATACAGGCATATATTACTACCTGTTTAAACCATGCGGTAAAAGTTAAGATGTCTTTTTATTCTTACTTACTAGGAGGAAGGGGCCATTTCCTGGCCTCTTACAAACCATGTGTTTAGTGCCCTTCTCTTGATAAAGTTACCCTGCCTGGGGTTAATTCTGCCTTTCTGCAAAATTATTAGATATGTAAAAACATTTTTTACCAGCAAAATAAGGTCGTTAAACTGTTGATGAACCGAAGCTAATATGTACTTTTAAAAAAACCTTTATCCAATGCTGTTTTCTCAAGAACATTTATTTCAATTGCCGGATGATGTGGTGTATTTGAATTGTGCATATATGTCTCCATTACTAAAGTCGGTGGAGGAAGCAGGTATTACAGGTATGGCCAGAAAAAGAAATCCATCTTGCATAAAGGCAGATGATTTTTTTAATGAAGCAGATGAAGTACGATTAAAACTGGGTAGCATAATTAATGCCTCACCCCAGCAAATTGCCATCATCCCTTCAGCGTCGTATGGCCTTAATTCTGCAGTAAATAATCTACCTGTTAATAACGGTAAACATGCAATAACCATTGCAGACGAATTTCCAAGTGGCTATTATGCTATTTTAAATTGGTGTAAAAAGAATGATAAAGAATTAAAAGTAATTCTGCCACCTGGTGACAGAAAGGAGAGGGGAAAAAATTGGAATAACAAAATATTAGAAGCAATCAACACAGATACAACAGTCGTAATTTTATCAAGTGTACATTGGACAGACGGAACAAAGTTTGACTTACAAAAAATCGGGGAAAGATGTAAAGCAGTAAATGCTTTATTTATTGTTGATGGTACTCAATCAGTAGGTGTTCTCCCAATTGATGTAAAAACGTATCATATTGATGCACTGGTTTGTGCAGGATACAAATGGTTATTATCTCCATACTCAATTGGCTTTGCTTATTTTAGTGAGTACTTTAATCAAGGTATTCCTCTGGAAGAATCGTGGCAGAATAGGCCCAATGCCCACGATTTTAGCCGCCTGGCTTCTTACGTTGAGGAATATAAACAAGGAGCACAACGATACAATGGTGGTGAATCCGGGAACTTCATTCTTATGCCAATGTTCAATGCCTCTTTAGGCCAGATTATAGATTGGAAAATAAACTCAATTCAGGCTTATTGCACAAAACTGGTAAAGCCGCTCGTGAAATTATTAAAGGAAAAGAATTTTTGGTTAGAAGATGATGACTACAGGGCTGATCATTTATTTGGTTTCTTACTACCACAAAATTTTAGTTCAGTGCATTTGTTAGAGAAACTACAGGAAAGAAAAATTTTTGTTTCAGTACGTGGCGAATCAATCCGTGTGTCGGTACACTTATACAATACAGTAAGAGATATTGAGGCACTGTGTGAAGTAATAACATCTTTATAATAATAAAACAGAAAATCGTTATTAGAAATCTTCAAGCCTCTAATCAGTATTAATTTATCAGGCAAAGAAAAAAGCATTATCCAATAAAAAAATAATCTTCCAGCCCGGAAACTGCTTTATAGCCTTTAAAAACCAAAGGGATTTTAAAGTTTTCAATCAAAACTAAAAACATAAGAAAAATAATTCTAAAATTTTTTTCTTACCTTGTGCCCGGTTTTAAAATCATATATGTGATTAGAGATGTAAAATGGAGACATAGTTTATTCAGCTATTCTAAAAATTGAAATTTAAGTGAGTTAAGCATTAGCTACCGTTTTTGGCTCACGCAGAATATAAACAAAAAAGATTGCCTTAAGCCCATAAACGTCAATGTTTATGGGCTTATCATTTTTAAAAATACTATTTATACGCCTTTAGAAAGGTGCACGTTTTTAATACAAACAAAAAAAATGATGATTATGACAAAGGAAATAATTTTTACGCTGCCGGCAGAAGCCGTAGCAGAAGCAACAGAAGGATTATTGTTGGGTGATTTCAATGAATGGAATATTGAAGATGGTATAACTTTGAAAAAACAAGAAGATGGCTCCCTTTTAGCCGTAGCAAAACTTGAACCTGGTAAAACATATCAATATCGTTACCTGTTGAATGATGGCAGATGGGTAAATGATTATAATGCCCAGCACTATGTACAGGCATCAGGTTTTCATGTTGAAAATTGCCTGATCACCGTACCGGAAGTTTTGGATGTTGCGGCAAAAAATATAGCGCCCAAAGCAAAAGCAAAAGTGAAAAAAGAGAAAGTACTAAAAGTCGAAAGTATAAAAGATGATCTGTCTAAAATTGAAGGGATAGGAAAACAGGTTGCAGCGTTATTGGTAAAAAATAATATTTCTACTTTTTCCGGTCTTTCAAAAACTACGGTAACGGCATTGAAGGAAATGCTGGCAGCGGGAGGCAGTAAATTTAAAATACACAACCCCGGCACATGGCCTAAACAGGCCAAACTTGCAGCTGCAGGCAAGTGGGAAGAACTGAATACTTTGCAGACTACACTAAAAGCTGGAAAATAATTTTTTAATAAAAAAGAATCCGGCTACCCAATAAGGTAACCGGATTTTTAATATTATTTT
>JBDUCK010000206.1:0-6455 GCA_040003485.1 Ferruginibacter sp.
TTATCCGCTTTAAAATATTTATCCAATCATTATGAACAGTATTAAATGCATAGGGGAGGGGATGCACAACTATATCACGTGTTACAAGTATATTTTGTGCCGGGATATAAACCATTGCATCATCCGGCGAATGTCCCCAGCCCGGATGAAAAATTTTAACTGTATCTGTAACCATATTTAATGTAAGGCTGTCTCCAAATGTTATATCAGGTGCCTGGTAACTGAATTTTGTTCCTGAAAAATTATTTACAAAATATTGCAAGTCCCGTAAAGTTTCGGGGTAACGGGTTTCTCTTTCATAAACTGTTAGTCTTGTGCTGTCAGCTTTTATCGCTGTTTTTATGGCTTTTGCATAAACAGCTATTAAATCTTTAGATGCCTGCGGTTCTGCTTTAAAATTTGGAATAACAAATTTATTGAGGCTGGTTATTGCATCTTTATGACAAATAATTATAGCATTGGGATAGGTCATTTTAAAAACCCGGTTGCCCCCCAAATGGTCATAATGCCAATGGGTATTGAGAATATATTTTACAGGTTTGTTGGTAATTTTTTTATTTCCTTTATTGCTTCACCTGCTACGATATGGTCACCAAAGCTGTCTATGACCAGCACTCCCTCTTTGCCAACGATAATTGTACAATTGCCATGTACCATATCTGCCATTGGCCTTGGTGGAATAAAAACATAGATATTGGGTGAGAGTTTTTCAATTGCAAAGAATTGATTTTTCTTTATTAAATCCTGTGCATTTATTTTAAGGGTTAGCATTAACAATAAAATGCTGCAAAAAAATAGCTTAACGCTTCCAACCATCTTTTTATAGTTTATTAAATTTTATTGGAATGATAACTTTCATGAATAATTTTAATTATTATTTTACTTTGCTGCATAAAAGTCTTCACGCTTGTTTGGTTCATTTGCTCCTCCATCAAGTAAATATTATCCAGCCATTCAACGGGGTTAATATAAATGATTTTAATTCTTTAAAGTTTTTTTTACACATCCAGATAGGTTACCTGCTCTCAAGAATTTTTTTGATGCTTGTTAAATCTTTGTGGTTTACTTTCTTCATCATAATAGCCATGATTGGTGCAAATAGCCTGGAGAAACCTGTCGGGTTACCTTTGTTACGCAATGTCATTTTTGTTGCGTTGTCATTTATTGCACTCCAGGTATAAGTTGTCTCCATCGGAAAAGGCCCTTCAGCAGTCCGCATCACAAGTTTTTATCCGGGCAAATACTCTACAAATTCATAGGTATATTCAAGTTGCCCCCCGAGAAATTGTGCTTTAAAAGCAACTTGCGAACCTACCTGCAATGGCTTTGACGTTTTCCATTCTACTGATTTAATATTTACATACCATTCAGGAGCATTGTCGGGGTTGGCAGCATATTCAGAAACTTTGTTCCTTGGTATTGAAATTATTATATCGGTTAAAACATCTACCATATTTTTATTTTTAGAAGCCTGATGTTGTTACTAAAACCACTTGCCAGGTAATGAGTTTTGGATTCTGGTGCTCTCATTATAAACTTATTCTAATTCATATTAGTGTTTACTCGCAATCCAATCAATAGCTGTCTTAATTCCCATGTCATCTTTGTTGGCATTACTTTGCTCAATCATTTCATCCGGGTCTATTCTTCCGTGATAAAGGTTTCCATTTCTGTCAGCCATTATAGTTGAAGCTAACATCATTCTTGCTCCGTCCATTAAATCAAAGATGCCATTTCCTGTAGTCAATCCCCACGTAGGCTGTCCAAAAGATTTTGTGTTGGCATTGCCAATAAATGATATGGCTACAATTTCACCTGAGCTACCTGTTTGATTACTGGTCAAAACGGCAATAGGCAGTTTAGATGTTAGTATGACTGGATTTGAAACACTCCATCCTTCATATCCATCTCCCCAATACCTTCCATCTTTATAATACCAACTGTCTGGTTTATTATTTACATCTATCAATGAACCTAACTTATCAGAACTGAAAAGCGGACCTAATCCTGCAATCATGGGTTCCATATTTCCTCCCGTGTTTTCTCGTAAATCAATTATCCAACCTTTTATTCCTGAACCTTCAAGTTTTTTTAAAGCTGCTTGAATTGTATCCGCAAACGCAAGCATTAATTTAATATTACCCCCAGCAAAATGAGGAACCGAAATATATCCGCAACCATTAATTACTTTGCTATGAGCATAAATAATATTTGCACTTGCCGAGGTATCGTTTTGCCAACTGATCACCTCATCGTGTTTCATTAAAAAGGAATGGTAATCGCCATAATTTCTTAAGGAGTTAATCAAATATTCAACAGCCGTGTAACAGTCGGAATATTTTTTTGCTTGTCCTGCTATTTGAAGGGCAACAAGTTTAAGTGCATTTATGTTTATGGAGTCCTTTACTAAAGAATGTTTTGCAATTGTATCACATACTGCGGAAATATATTTTATAGCTAATGTACTTGGCTTCCTTCCGTCAACAGGAGAAAGCAAAACTTTAAAATCGTCAAAGTGTGCTTTTCCTTTTCCGTAAAGAATTGCCCCTATTTTAATTTTAGTAGCGCCTTCAGGGCACACTGCCGAAAAAGTATACTCTTTCCATGATGTAGTTCCCTTTATCCAACTTAGAGAAGCATAGCCCATATCTTTTGTCACCAGCAAATTGTTGTCTGAATCATATATGCCCAGGTTTATTCCGGCACCTTTTCCGAACACACTATCAGAACTAATTTTAGCTGAAAGCTGAATTATTTGAAGTCCAGAATATTTTTTTAGAGTTGAAGATTGTTCAGCAAATCCAACAGCACCATCTACTTTGCCAGTGATTAATAAGCATTTATTTTTTCCGGATACTTCGGGAACACAGGCACCTTTTCCTCCCCATGACAAGTCCCAATTACAAAAGCCTGTTTTGGATGTGTCACATGATTGTTCAAAATCTAAGTTGCGAAATGTTTGTCCATGCAAAAGCAAGATATTGCCTGTTGTCAGAAGAAGAAGTAATAGTGTTTTTAAACTGTTCATCAGAGAAGAGAATGTACTGGTGAAATTATTAAAAAAAGAAAAATAAAAACTTAGCCATTCTTAAACAATTAATTTATTTTGTCCAATTGTTAATATCCTTTTCTAAATATTATTTTTGATTTTTCTTCCATTTGTTTTTGAAACCCTGGTCGTTATAAAGATAGAGTTTACTATCAATTATTTCAAATGCTTCGGGGTCAATCTTTGCAGTGAAGCCGGTGCTTACTGCATAAGAACAATAACCACCGAATTGCGGAGCATATTTGTCAGGATTTGCCTTAAACAGGTTCATGTTTTCAGTTGATGAAAAATACCAGGTGGCATCATTCCATTTATACGAATTTATTTCTTCTCCTTTAACGGCTTTTTGTTGTGTGAAATACGCAACAGGATCATAGCCTTCAATTGCTTTATCGGAAAATACTGCCTGGTTTATTTTGTTGTGCATATTCAGCGAAATAGGACTTATGTGTTTGTATTTAGCAAAGATGAACACAACGGCTACCAATGCGATAATGATAACTGCTCTTATTTTGAATATTTTTTTTCGTTTCATTAAATTATTTTTAGTAATGCATGCTGGGTTGTCAAAAGAAAATGTGAGAAAAGCTCCATGTAAAGAATTTATGAATCAGGAGAAATGGAAGGGTGGCAACAAGTAAAAATCATTCGTAACTGGTCGTCCTGAATTTTCTATGCTGAAAAAAGATGATTCTGGGCAGGTTCAAGTGTCCATTCGGATTGTAAATAATGTGCAATGTCTGAAGAATATTTTAGTTTATAGTTTTCACGATTGATAATATTAAGTGCTTTGTTTTTTGCAACTTTAAATAGCCAGGCGGAGGGATTGTCAGGCACTTCTTTGTATTGCCATTGGCTCATAGCTTCCATCAATGAATCCTGAACAACATCTTCTGCAAGGTCTAAATTTTCTGTTCCGAATATCCGTGTAAGAACTGGAACCATCTTTCCCGCTTCATGTCGGAAAAGGTGGTCAACAAGTTGCAATATTTCGGGTTGCTTTGGCAAATTCCTTTATGCGCCTATGTCAAAGGTTGGAATTAGACTGCCTGAAAAAAATTTCCTGATGATAAACTAATAGATGTTTACGCATGTTTTATCATGCCTGATAATATTCAGGCACGAACCCTTTGCGGTAGAGCAAACACCCATTATCAAAGTGTTTTTTGGCGAAAAGCAAATTTTATAAAAAATGTTTACCTTACCTTAAGAAGTCTATTTCCTTGTTCATTTATGTGTAGTAATAAATATATTTTGATTACAATTACCTAAAAAATTAAACAATGAAAAAAATAATTTTATTTACAGCTTTTTTAGCCGTTGCAAGTTCATGCTTTACAAACAACCTATTGGCGCAAAATACCGGTTTTGGCACAGGTGTTTTGGGTGCTAACATTTCAGGAATCAATAATTCTGGCTTTGGGTATCAAGCTCTTTTTAAGAATACAAATGGAACGGATAATAACGCAATTGGTAATGCTGCTCTTTATTTTAATACAACCGGAAGTAATAATGTTGCCAATGGTAGTTTAGCTCTTTTTTCTAATACAACCGGAAATAATAATGTTGCCAATGGATATTTTGCACTTGAGTCAAATACAACTGGAAATAATAATAATGCCAATGGGGATTCAGCTCTTATGCTTAATACAACCGGTAGTTATAATGTAGCTGATGGCAGTAAAGCTCTATATTTTAATACAACGGGTAGTTTTAGCGTTGCAGTCGGATTTCAAGCACTTTTTAAGAATAATACTGGATACAATAATGCGGCTACTGGTGCTTTTGCACTTCAAAAAAATACTGCAGGAAATAATAATGTGGCTAATGGTTATACCGCTCTTTACCAAAATACTACAGGAAATAATAATGTAGCAATAGGTTCCCAGGCCCTTTATTCCAATACAACTGGAAATTATAATACAGCCAATGGAGTGAATGCACTTAATTTAAATAACGGAGATGCGAATACAGCTGATGGATTTGCAGCACTTATTTCAAATACAACCGGAAATTATAATGTAGCTAATGGGGCCAATGCTCTTTATCACAATACAACTGGAAGTTATAATGTAGCCAATGGTGCTAGTGCTCTTAATTTTAATAACGGAAATGCTAATACTGCCAATGGGTATCAAGCATTGAATTCAAATACCTCCGGAAGTTATAATGTGGCTAATGGTTTTTCAGCTCTTTTTTCAAACATCAGTGGAATAAATAATACAGCCTTTGGAACAAATGCACTTTATTACAATACAACCGGAAATCATAATGCGGCAAATGGCGATAATGCACTTGCCTTTAATATAAGTGGAAATAAAAATGTGGCTAATGGAGCCTCAGCACTTTATTCCAATTCAAATGGTTATAATAATGTGGCAAATGGGTATCAAGCACTTTATTCCAATACAACCGGGTATGAAAATGTAGCTAACGGATATCAAGCTCTTCAAACTAATTCTAATGGAAATGTAAACATAGCTAACGGTGCCTATGCTCTTCAAAATAATGGTACCGGAGGTTATAATTTAGCTGATGGCAGTTTTTCACTAAATTCTAATGTAGCTGGAAGTTATAATATAGCCTTAGGTATTTATGCCGGGTTCAGTTCAATAGGAGATAGTAATGTTTTTATCGGATACAGTGCAGGTTTTTTGGAAACCGGAAGTGATAAATTGTATATAGGTAATAATGCTGCTTCTACGCTTGTTTACGGCGATTTTAGCACTCAACAAATTTTACTCGGTGTTGCTAACCCAACTGGTTACACATTTAAAGGCAATCGTACTTTAAATGTGGTGGGTGGTATTATTGCCGATAGTATTCGGGTAGCACTTGTGCCGGGTTGGGCAGATAATGTTTTTAACAACGATTATAAACTTACTCCACTAAAAGAACTAAGCCAATATATAAAAATCAACAAACACTTACCCAACATTCCCACCGAAGCCGAAGTAAAAACCGACGGCATTAATGTTGCCGAAATGAACAAACAACTTTTGCAAAAAGTAGAAGAACTTACTTTGTATACGGTAGAGCAAGACAAAAAAACTGAAGAGCTGCAAAATAAATTTACTCAACAAATCTCTCAACTACAAAAGCAAATAGATGAATTGAAGAAGTTGGTTAATGGCAGGTAGTAAATAGCTGGTAAGTCATAGTTTTCACGCCGACGCCGGCGTTCCACATTTACTATAAAGTCACAGCTTCCGCCTGGTTTTTAAAACCAACATTTTTTTTAGCGGATAAAAAACCAGAGTAGATCAGTTATGTTATAAATGTTCTGGTAAAATGTTTCCACTAAAAACATCTGTATAAATGATGGTCAGTTTTGGCAGCTGGCGTGGATGCCAGCAGATCTGAAAATTGGTTTTTTATTCCAAAACTTTGCATTGATAATTTTCTC
>JBDUCK010000207.1:0-6413 GCA_040003485.1 Ferruginibacter sp.
TATGCAGCCTTTTCAAAATTCATTGTAACACCGTTCTCCTTTAGGTAATTTATTTCCTCTTCCCGGCTCAATTGCAAATCACGAATGGGTGTAATTATTTCTACGCCCGGAATCATGCTGTTAAAAATCATATCAAACCGCACCTGGTCGTTGCCTGCGCCGGTGCTTCCGTGGGCAACGGCTGTTGCGTTTAATTTTTTTGCATGTTTAGCAATATTCACAGCCTGGCTTAGCCGCTCTGCGCTTACACTTAACGGGTAGGTATTGTTTTTTAAAACATTCCCAAATACCAAATATTTTATAATTGAATCGTAATAGTTTTTTACTGCATCAATTGCTGTATGCGATGTTACTCCAAGTTTATATGCATGCGTTTCTATTTGTGCTAATTCCTCTGCATTAAATCCGCCTGTATTCACTACTACAGAATGTACTTCATAACCCAATTCTCTGGTAAAATATTTTGCACAGAAAGAAGTGTCCAGCCCACCACTGAATCCAAGTACAACTTTTGTCCCAACAAGTAACCGCTTTTTTGAAGATGCCTGGTTGATCAATGTATTCATTATTTATAATGTTGACTATATTTTATAAATTAAAAAACAAACGTAAGATCGATTTACCAGCACTAGTTCCTTTTTGATTACGCATAAAAAACTGCAGCAACCTGCTTTGTTTAAGCCGCATAAAACGCTCATATAATTTTGAATGCTGTTTAAAATCTTCTGCTGTTTCTTCGGGCTCATAATGATCTTTAGGATCGTACAACATAGCCGTACACATACAGTTCTTTCTATCCTTGCTCATTAAAATATCATAATTCACACAGCTTTTACAACCTGCCCAAAACTGTTCATCATCCGTTAATTCACTATAGGTAACAGGTTCATAACCCAGGTCAGAATTTATTTTCATTACTGCAAGACCTGTGGTAAGGCCAAATATTTTTGCGTCCGGATATTTTTCCTTTGAGAGTTGAAAAATATTTTCCTTTATTCTTTTTGCTATGCCGCTTTTTCTAAATGCGGGTGCTACAATTAAGCCACTGTTGGCTACAAAGGAATCGTGGCCCCAGGCTTCTATGTAGCAGAAGCCAACCCACTCCCCAACACTGGTTAAAGCTATCACTGCTTTGCCTTCGCTTATTTTTTGAGCAACGTAAGCTGCAGAACGTTTAGCTATACCCGTTCCTCTTACTTGCGCAGAAGACTCCATTTCGGCGGTTATTATAGAAGCGTACTTTGTATCGGTATCGATAGCAGCACGAATGATGATGCTTGAGTTTTCCAATTTTTTAAAAATTGAAATGAATGAATAAAAACTGAATGAAATTTATAAGCACACAATGTGCAGAATGTGTCCGGGGGATTTTTTCACTGACAGGGGCATGTTTTAATTGCTCGTCCTATCAGCACCCACGTCGGGGTCGGGGATGTGTGCCTGAAACACTTGAAGCGGAAAACCTGGTATTGAAAATATTTCTTTTCAACGACGTAAATTGTTTTGTATAAAAAATTTATGAAGGCAAAAATAAACTAATAATAGTTAACAGCCGAAAAAAACTATTATTATTTTGTTATAACTAAACAAGGTGTGATAATGGGGAGATATGAATATTGAAAGCTTAAAATCATTAAACCTGCAATTCAGGCATCCTTGACTATTTACCATGGCTTGAAAATTCTTTCAACCCATCTGCTATCTTCCGATCGTTGCCAAGCCGGGGTACTTTATTCTGGCCGCCGAGCTTACCCACACTTTTCATATAGTCTACAAAGCCATTTTTTTTGATGGCTGTAATTTTTAACTGCTGCAGAATATTACCGCTAACAAGGTCATCGTAATAAACATTTTTTGCACGCAGGTTATCGTCTAATTTTTGTGCAAAGAGCTGCAGGTCTGCAGGCGTATTTTCAAATTCGATGAACCATTCGTGGTAACTCTTTCCGCCGTCCTGTGTTACAAATGGCGCTACGGTAAATTCCCGTATATGAATATTTTCCGCTGCTGTTGCCTTAAGCATGGCAGCCTCTACTTCTTCTACTATTACATGCTCACCAAAGGCAGAAATATAATGTTTGGTACGCCCACTGACAATGATGCGGTATGGGGTGGTGGAAATAAATTTAACTGTGTCGCCAATATCGTATGCCCATAACCCGGCATTACTGCTGATGATGAGGGCATAGTTTTCGCCTTCTTTTACATCCCTGAGCATAAGCCTGGTGGGATGCTCAGTATTTATTTCTGCGACCGGAATAAATTCATAAAAAATACCGCTATCCGTATTCAGTAACATACCCGGGGCTGCCTGAGAATCCTGGAAAGCAAAAAAACCTTCACTTGCTGGAAACAGCTCTATTGTATCAATACTGCGGCCAATGCTCTCCGTTAGTTTAGCCTTATACGGTTCATAATTAACCCCACCCTGTACCATCACACTAAAGTTGGGAAACAACTCTCCTATTTTTTTCCCGGATTTTTCTACCAGCCTGTCAAAATACATCTGCATCCATGGGGGTATCCCGCTGATCAATGTCATATCCTGATCAATGGTTTCTTCTACAATTTTATCTAATTTCTGTTCCCAGTCTTCTATACAATTTGTTTCGTAAGTGGGCATTTGATTGGCCCGTAAATATTTAGGCACATGATGGTTTACAATACCACTGAGCCTGCCGGTAGGGATGCCGCTGATTCTTTCCAGCACAGGTGAGCCGCTTAAAAAAATAAGTTTACCATCAGCAAATTTGGTATTGCCGGTTTCTGCCATGTAACACAGTAAGGCATTGCGTGCCGTATTAATGTGATTGGGAATAGACTCTTTAGTAATGGGTATATATTTTACCCCGCTGGTAGTGCCACTTGTTTTAGCAAAATAGATGGGCAATCCTTTCCACAAAATATTATGCTTGCCTTCTTTTATTTTTTCTATGTATGGTTTAAAAGCTTCGTAATCCCGGATAGGAACCTTCGTTACAAAATCTTCATAATTTTTTATATCGGCGAAACCGTGATCTTTTCCAAACTGCGTTTTTGTACCTGTTTTTATTAATTCATCTAATATTTTTTGCTGGTCGGCAACAGCAGTGGTCATGCCTTTTTTTATCTGCTTATAAATATAATTGGCAAAAGGTTTTGCCAGGAGCGATTTTATTTTCATTACTGATTGATCTTCTTTTAATAACTAATTACAATTACACTGCCATTCTGTATCAAGGTCTACCACAGTTACCACCACTAATTCATTTTGATGGGGTGCAAATACAATACGTACATGTTGTTTATCATGCGTTATGCCTTCCAGGGGATAAGTTTTGCCCTTTGCATCTTCTTCTATTTTATTAGTATTAAGCGTGCCACTTACTAAAATTTCTTTAACTTCTGATTCGTCAATGTGGCGGCAATCCATGCGGCACCTGGCATGTTTACTGTACACAATTTGAGTAATGCTCCTGTCAAAATCTTCTGTGTTTTTAGAAGTAGGCTGTACCGTAATATTGGTATTTTTTACTGCCCCCCGCTGATTTTTTTTAATCCATACAAATAACAATATAGCTGCTAGTAAAGCCAGGTGTGGAAAGTATTTCTTATTCACGCTGCAATGTAGGGAGAAATTGTGTGGATTTTGGACTTGGGGATTGGGTTAATGGTCAATAGGTAATTGTCAATAAGTGAATATTGAATCAGGGAATAAACTCCGGGCTGAATGCGTTGCACATTGGTATGCCGATGAACGCCCGCCTGATCGGAACGGGCAGGGATTGTGACACAAGGCTGTTGCCATGGAAAACGAATGCCGGTATAAAAATGAATTGCATTATTTTTACGCCAATGAACAAAACGGTAGCCTTACATACACTAGGATGCAAGCTTAATTTCAGCGAGACCACGGCCATGGGCCGCCTGCTGGAAAATGACGGCTTTGTGAAAAAAGGTTTTGAAGAAGTGGCAGATGTATATGTAATAAATACCTGCTCTGTTACAGACAATGCCGATAAGGAATGCCGGCAACTGGTGCGCCGGATACAACGAAAGGCGCCGGAAGCTTTGGTAGTGATAACCGGTTGCTATGCACAGTTAAAGCCCGCAGAAATAGCGGCTATACCCGGCGTGGACCTGGTATTAGGTGCGGCAGAAAAATTTAATATTACTACGCATTTAAAAGAGATCACCAAAAACGATCCGGCAAAAATATGCAGTTGCGATATTGAAGATGTAAATATTTTTATACCCTCGCACTCTATTAAAGAACGTACCAGGATATTTCTGAAAGTACAGGATGGCTGCGATTACAATTGCAGCTTTTGTACCATACCAATGGCAAGGGGCAAGAGCCGTAGTGATACCATTAATAATGTGTTGAACAATGTAGAAGCTATAGCAGCCGGGGGCGGAAAAGAAATTGTGCTTACCGGCATAAACCTAGGCGACTTTGGGAAGAGCCCCATCCCGGCCCTCGCCGAAGGAGAGGGAGGAAAACCCGGCGGGAAAAAACATGGCGAAAACTTTTTTGATCTTATAAAAGAACTGGATGAAACTGATTCGGGTGTAGAGCGTTTCCGGATATCTTCTATTGAACCAAATTTATTGAGCAATGAGATCATCGAATTTGTAAGCAACAGCAAAAAATTTATGCCGCATTTTCATATCCCGTTGCAGAGCGGCAGCAATAAAACTTTGGCAGACATGCGCCGCCGGTATAAGAAAGAATTGTATGCAGAAAAAGTGGGCCTGATAAAAATGATGATGCCGCATTGCTGCATTGGGGTAGATGTAATTGTTGGCTTTCCGGGAGAAAGCGAAGAAGACTTTGCAGAAACCGCAGCATTTCTGCAGGCCCTGGACATTAGTTACCTGCATGTATTTACTTATTCGGAGAGAGATAATACCCATGCCCTAACACTGGGGCCAATAGTGCCAATGAATATCCGCCATGAGCGCAATAAAATTTTAAGAAATATCAGCTACAGTAAAATGCAGGCCTTTACTGAAAAGCAAATCGGGCAAACCCGGAAAGTATTGTTTGAAACCGTAAATAAAAACGGCATGATGGAGGGCTATACAGATAACTATATCAAGATAACAGCGCCACACAAAAAAGAATGGGTGAATGAGATTGTGGAATGGGTTATTTAATTAGCTAATTAGCAAATTAGCTGATTAGCTGATTAAGGAATACTCCCTCATGTATTCGTAAGGCTCATTTAATTTACCGGCTTTTACAATTGTTGCAGCATCTATTAATTTACTGTCTTTTGTCAGCAGATCCTGCAATACATATTTTATAAGTTGTTCTCCAAAATAGCGGCTGGCATCCCGGGGCAGCTCATTAGGCAGGTTGCCTACTGCCATTATATCTACCGAGCTGGGCAGGTAAGGAGCGGTTTTTGTAAATGTTTTTTTATCCACGCCATACACCGGGTTTTCAATAGTGCTATCTCCTAGGTTACAGGGCACAGAGCCATTACTGTCATCGGCAATATCGGCAATAGTTTGCAGGCGAAAATTTTCTTTGCCCATATCCTCCGCTTCAAACAGGCGGGGGATGCGGCTTTCCCAATATACTCCATTCATCAGTATATCTGTTTGCGGTAAATATTTTTTAAAACTGCATGTATAATTTTCCGGGTTTGCATGAAAATCTTCCCGGCCATAACTACCATCTTTTTTATGGGCATAAAGATTGGCGCCTTTTAAATGTACATAGGCGGGATAAGTAAACTCCTTTTCTAAATATTCTTCCGGCTCTACTTCATGCACACCAAGCAGGTTCATAATTTCCAGCACCCCATGCGCTACCCTACCACTACCCGTAACTGCTATTTTTATATTGGGGAGCTTTAACCCGAAATAAGTATGCACCAGGTATTGAAAGTTTTTAGCAGTATTTACGCTGTTCAGTATATATTCTCCCGTTCGCTTTCCATAAGCCATCATACCATTGTGGGCCCCTACTACACCGGCAAAAAAACCAAAGCCAATTATCCTGGTTCCATCGTCATGTTCCAGGCATTCATAATCTACCAGGGTTATTTTTTTTGCAATAATCTGCTGCAACAGGTGTCGGTTATAAGATTGCATTTTTTTTGTATGAGAAAAAAAGAGGTAGCTTTTCCCTTCTATCAGCATATCTGCCGGTACTTCTTTAATACCCATTAAAATATCGCATTCGCTTAAATCTTCTTTTACTTCCATTCCCGCCATTTGGTATTCTTTATCGGTAAAACACCTGTTGCTGCTGGGTTGTACAGTTACCCGTATATCCTGCCGGTTCTTATGCAGCCATTTGCATTGTGCCGGGGTAAGCGCCACCCGGTTGTCTGCCGGTATTTTACCTTCCCGTATCAATCCTATTTTAAGCATGTTATTATTTTAAAATGGCAATTTACATTTTATAATTTTCATGAAAA
>JBDUCK010000208.1:0-6380 GCA_040003485.1 Ferruginibacter sp.
TTTGCAGGTACATTGGGCAAAGCTATAGAGCCCGCTATCAGGCCACTTGGCTACGATTGGAAAATAGGCATAGCCTTGATTACTTCATTTGCAGCCAGGGAAGTTTTTGTAGGTACCATGGCAACCTTATACAGTGTAGGAGATGATGACGATAGCAACAGCAGCACACTCAGGCAAAAAATGCGTGCCGCCGTAAAGGAAGATGGCAGCAAAGTATATACCCTTGCCACAGGTTTATCGTTACTTATTTTCTATGTGATTGCCATGCAATGCATGAGTACGCTGGCCATTGTAAAAAGAGAAACCCGTAGCTGGAAATGGCCTATCATCCAGTTTAGCTATATGACGGTATTGGCGTATGCGATGAGCCTGCTGGTGTATTATCTATTTAAATAAAAAACCGGTTTATTCAAACCGGCTTTTGCTCTATTTACTTTTTATCCTTTATATACTTTTTTCTCCTCCTACCAATCTACTGCATAACTGATATTGCTTTTTACCTGCGGATAAATTTTCCGGTAAAGTTCTCCAAGAACATCTTCTTTCCTGGGAGAATCGTACCTGTTACTATTGTTTATAATGCTCCAGTCATTGGAACTTAAAGCCCTGCTGTCCCCTGTGTAACTTCCGGCTTCCTGTTGCCAGCGGTAATCTTCCCGGAAGGTTCTAAAGCTTATATTTTTTCCAGTCACCACATCATTAATAGTTACTTCCATATTTGCCCGTGCCGTAAAACTCATCCGTGTGATATTTACTGTGGCATATACAGTTCTGTAAACTGGTTTGCCTGCTGTATCAGAACCCTCTTGTAGCCGGGCACTAACATTCCTTGAATAGTTATAATTAGAGGGATAAGGAATATCCATATCCCGTAATCTAAGATCAACTACCCAATCTGGCTGCACATTATCCCGGCGGGCTTCCCAATCTGTGTAAAACCTGGCTGCATAACGGTTATTAGAGGTTGTATTTTGTAAATCCCTTATAAGTGTTTGCTGAAAATATTCATTGCTGTAATTATATCCTGAGTTGCCCCAGCCGCTGTTGAAGAAAAAAGAATTATCCTGCACTGGGTTGATGATTACATTTACGATAGCATTTTCATAAGCCTGGTCCATTTTTGGTTTTGCATCTTTATACCCGGGAATATATTTATCAGCTTTCTTAAAATAACTGTAAGCTTTTTTTGCATTATCCCTGCCTTGCCTTTCCAGGAAGTTTTGTGCAGATTGATAATATTCTTCTGCACCGGCTTGTTTTACTTCAAGCAGGTTTGTACTGAAATTTTGTGGGTTCACTAATTTAAAGGCAGGTGTGGAATTGATTACTGCGTTATAAGCATTTTGCAACGCTTCGTATTCATTTATTATTTTATCCCAACGGGCTAAATCTTTACCCGTGTTATATGATTTAATTTTTGCCAGGTGGCTTTGCTGAATATTGGAATATAAAACAGGAACTGCTTGTAAAGCGCTTTGGTCAGCTGCATTTTTATTTAATTTTTTTACGGCATCCTGCAGGGCTTTATCTTCATCTGCTCTTTCTAAATAATGTTTAGAACTACCGCAGGAACTAAAAAAAGCAGCCAAGGCTAAAACTTGTATAATTCTTTTCATTTTGTGAACGGTTTAATTTAATACGTTCAAACTAAATACCATGTTACTCAAGCACGTCTTTAAAATACCATCTTATATATAATTTAACAGCAGGCCATAAGTGGTTATTAATTTAGGCTGAAAACCTCCGTTCAAACATTATTTATACCATTTATCCAAAATATAAATTTTTTCAAAATATTTTTTTATTCTGGAATGCAGTACAGCACTACGTTTCACCAAATCTTCACAATAATTGACTACCAGCTACCTTAAAATAAATGGTATTATGTGTTGCATAGTACTAAAAAGATTGTATCTTTGTGTTATCAAGCTAAGGATAAGAAATGGAAAGCTGAAAAATCCGGAAGTATGTTAACCATTTTACACCCCCGATCTTGATTAAGTATAGCCATGAAACTTTTGTAAAATTGATGCTTTTTTGATCAAAGCCATGAAAAATAAAACATCAAAAATGAAGGTTACATCAGACTGAAAAAATTTTTCTGATGAATTAAAAAAGTAAAGCCATGAACATTGACAACACAGCGAGCCAGATGCGGAAAGGAGTTTTGGAGTTTTGCATATTATCTGTAATTAAAACCGGGGAAGCTTACCCGTCTGATATTATAGATAAAATGAAAGCAGCCAACCTTAATATTTTTGAAGGTACTCTTTACCCACTTCTCACAAGACTTAAGAATGCAGAATTGCTCACTTACCGCTGGGTAGAAAGTAACAGCGGTCCGCCAAGAAAATATTTTTCATTGACAGAAAAAGGAGCAGATTTTTATAAAGAACTGGAATCTACCTGGAATGAACTTGCAAATGCGGTTCAGTCCATTACAGCAACATAAAAAAAAACAAAAAAACTTTAAGCCAATAAAAAAGTATAGCCATGATTTTGTTGGTAACAACTTCAACTAACGAAACAAATTTAAAAGTTATGAATTGCTGCTAAAACATAACAGCATTTTATAACACCAAAAAAACAATTATTACGCCATGAAACAAGTAATAAATATCAACTTCCAGGGACGTGTAGTACCTATTGAAGTGTCTGCTTTTGATATACTGAAAAATTATACCGAAAGCCTAAGCCGTTATTTTGCCGCAGAAGAAGGCAAAGAAGAAATTATTAATGATATAGAAAGCCGCATTGGAGAGCTTTTCCAGGAAAGAATTAAAGAAGGCTCTACCTGCATTACAGATGATGACATAAATGCTATTATTAAAAGCATGGGTCGTCCGGAAGATTTTGAAACAGAGCAAAATGCCGGCGGCACAGCAAGTAATTCTGCAACAGGTAATGCAGGAAGTTACGAGAATGCATCTGCTTCTTCATTCGCCACAGCAGCAGGTCACAAGCGATTGTTCCGGGATGAGAATGATAAAGTGATTGGTGGTGTTTGTAGCGGGCTGGCAAATTATTTTGGGATAGATGTGGTGGTGGTACGTATCATCTTTGTAGTTTTAGCTGTGTCATTTGGGTTTGGTTTAATTCCATACCTGATACTTTGGATTGCAGTGCCAAGTACCGCTACCACGGTGATTGGCAGTGCAAGAAAAAAACTGTACCGGGATAGTGACAATAAATATGTAGCAGGTGTGTGTAGCGGTATAGCCAATTATTTTGGTATCAGCGTGTGGATACCAAGAGTGTTATTCTTATTGCCTTTTTTAAGTTTTGTATCGAGGTGGAGCCATTGGGGCGACTTTGATTTCCCCAATTTTCTCCGCCTTGGATTCAGCCCCGGTGCCTTAATTATTTACATCATCCTTTGGTTGGTTATTCCTGAAGCGAATAGCACCGCAGAAAAGCTGGAAATGAAAGGCGAAAAAGTAGATATGAATTCCATTAAAAATTCGGTAATGGAAGAAATGAAAGGTGTACAACAAAGGGCAGAAAAATTTGGGCAGGAAGCAAAAGCTTTTGCAACTGACAAAGGAAAAGTTTTTGGCTCCGAGGTAAGCAGCGTTGCTAAAAGGGGTAGCCGGTCTTTTGGAGATATAATTGTTTTCCTTTTTAAGATTTTTGCATACTTTATTTTGGGCTGTATCGGTTTTGCATTTGTGGTTGCTTTATTTGCCTTCGGCATTGCGGCTATCGGATTGTTTCCGCTGAAAGATTTTGTTCTTACTGATGGCTGGCAGAATTTCTTTGCCTGGGGTACTTTAATATTTTTTATTGCAACGCCTATCATCGGTATAATTACCTGGATAATAAGGAGACTGGCAAAGATCAGAACTAACCGCCGGGCAATGCGCTGGTCTTTTGCAGCATTGTGGTTTGTCGGGTTATTAAGTTTCATTGCGTTGGTAACATCTGTGGCAAGAGATTTTAAAAATTCCGGCAGTTTAAACGAACAGGAAATTGTTCTTACAAATCCTGCTACAAATAAACTGGAGGTTACTTCTATATCGCCGGATCAGAAATTCTATCGCAACCGCTGGTTTAGAATGGAACCCTTCTCTGCCATAGACGATGATACCGCCTATGTAAAGAACATTACGATTCACATTGTAAAATCACCTAACGATAGCTTTAGGGTTACTATGATGAAGATGGCTTTTGGCCGCAATAAAAGGTCAGCAGATACCCTGGCAGCGCTTATAAATTTCAATGCTGTTCAAAGAGATTCGTTATTAGTGGTGGATAAAGGCATAGGCATAACAAAAAAAGATAAATTCCGCAATCAACGCATCATACTTACCATATTTGTACCGGTAGGAAAACAGATAAAAATAGACCGGAATGTAAGCTGGGGCGATAACGTACGTTTTGAAGGCCCATGGCGGGATAACTGGGATGTAGATTTTGAAGGCCTGGAAGAAGGTTGGGATGAAGGGGTAGATTATGTAATGAAAAATGAAGGCTTGTTTGCTTTAGATGGAACGCCAGCGGATACCTGGAAAAATAAAGAGAAGGTTAACATTAATGGGAATGGCATAGATATAAAAAATGGAAATCAGCATGTTATTATAAATGAGAATGGAGTGAAAGTACAGGACAACGGGGACGATTACAGGTATGATAATACAAAGCCGGTAACAGCTTTGGATTCTTTAAAAAGAAAAGTGTACCAGGAAGAAAAACGGACCAAAGATTCACTCCAAAAGGCAAAAGATAAAATAGATGATCAGTTGCAAAAAATGGAAAAAAAAGATGGCGACCCGACAGCAATGAATACGTACACCCTGCCAACTTATAACCCTATGTTAATAATGAATTAAACTAGTTTCAATAGTTGAGTTGAAGTTGAAGCAAAAAAAAGTCCTGCCGCAAGGTGGGATTTTTTATGAAAACAACATCCTGGTGAATTATTTTTATAAAATAGAAAAAAGTAACTATTATGAAAGACAGTTTTTCCAAACAGGCCATTGTTTATTCAAAGTACCGGCCGGTATATCCACAGGTATTGTTTGATTGTATAAATAGTGTTGTAGCACACAAAAAACTGGCGTGGGATTGTGGTACAGGCAATGGCCAAACAGCCAAAGAACTTTCTAAATATTTTGAACAGGTATATGCCACAGATATTAGTGCAAAGCAAATTGAAAATGCCTCAACGGCTGATAATATTACTTATGCTTTAGAACCTGCTGAGCAGACTTCTTTGAAGGATAACTCTGTAAATTTAATTACTGTTTCACAGGCATTACACTGGTTTAATTTCACAGCATTTTATGATGAAGTAAAAAGAGTTAGCACCCCGGGAGCAGTAATAGCCGTATGGGCCTATAGCCTTTTAAAAATAACTCCGGTAGTCGATAAGATCATTGAGCATTACCATTTTGAAATATTGAAAGATTATTGGGATACAGAACGCAAATATGTTGATGATGGCTATGCCAATATTCCTTTTCCTTTTACCCAGATCAATCATCCCTCTTTTGAAATAAGTGTAAACTGGACCCTGCAGGATTTAGAAGGTTATTTGACTACCTGGAGTGCTTTACAAAATTTTATTACCGCCAACAATTTCAATCCTGTGCCCGCTTTAATTGAAAAAATAAAAGCGTATTGGCAACCGGAAACTTCACTGCCTGTTGTATTTCCAATTCATCTTAAAATAGGCTACGTTCATTAAATTTTTCTCCGGTATTTTTATTTTACATTTGCCAACTAAAATATTAAAATGATAAATACCCCGTTTACCCAAAAACATATTGAGCTTGGTGCAAAAATGGCGGAGTTTGCCGGGTTTAATATGCCCATCTCTTACACCGGCATTAATGATGAGCATGCTGCGGTACGAAATAGTGCAGGCGTGTTTGATGTAAGCCATATGGGAGAATTTATTCTTAAAGGGGCCGATGCGCTTGATTTAATACAGCGTATTACTACCAACGATGCATCAAAACTTACGGCCGGCAAAGCTCAATATAGCTGTATGCCTAATCTTGAGGGTGGCATTGTAGATGATTTGCTGGTCTATTGCATAGAAGAAAATAAGGTGTATATGCTGGTGGTAAATGCCGGCAATATTGAAAAAGACTGGAACTGGATAGTGCAGTACAATACTAAGAATGTAGCTATGGAAAACATTTCTGGTAAGACCTGTTTGCTGGCTATACAGGGCCCCAATGCTACTAAAATATTACAAACACTTACAGAAATTGATATCCTTAATTTAAAATATTACACATTTACAAAAGGAAAATTTGCCGACGTAGATAATGTATTGGTAAGCGCTACAGGCTATACCGGCGCCGGCGGTGCCGAAATATATTTTGAAGATAAAGACGGTGCTGCCGATATTATTTGGGATGCTATTTTTAAAG
>JBDUCK010000209.1:0-6375 GCA_040003485.1 Ferruginibacter sp.
GGAACCTGCTTACCTGGTGGTATGGTATTCCTTCCTCTTCATCGCATACCCTTATCGGGGGATTTGCCGGGGCTGCCGTAGCCGCCGCTGGTTTTGGTAGTATTGATTCTTCAAAAATATTTATCGTCATACTTTTTATTGTACTGGCACCGCTTATTGGTATGCTAATATCCATGTTTATTACTATTGTAACCATGCAACGGAATTTTTGGTTAAAGCTGGTTATTATCTCTACTGTTTTAGCCTGCTGTATATTATTTGTACCATTTAAAAAAGAATTTGAAAGATGGGGGCTGCTTACTTTAGGGGTTGTTTTTTTGCTTTCTTATTTCTACAATTATTTACGGGGAGAAAGTGCACAGCGCACTACTAATATGTATAAAAAGTTACAGTTGGTTTCCTCCGCTGCATTCAGTATTGGCCATGGTGGCTCAGATGCCCAAAAAGTAATGGGTATTATTACCGTAGCATTAATAGCCGGCGGAAAAATTCAGACTTTCAGCCAGATGCCCGATTGGGTACCTATCGTTTGTTATTCTGCAATTGGCTTAGGCACCATGAGTGGCGGCTGGAAGATTGTAAAAACCATGGGTACCAAAATAACAAAGGTTACGCCGCTGGAGGGTGTGATGGCAGAAACAGCAGGTGCAATTACCTTATTTACGGCTGCTAATTTAGGTGCGCCCGTAAGTACCACCCATACTATTACTGGTGCCATTGTAGGCGTTGGCGCTACAAGGAGGCTAAGTGCTGTGCGGTGGGGTGTTACCGTAAACCTGGTGTGGGCATGGGTATTAACCATACCCGTAAGCGGCCTGCTTGCGGCAGGTATTTATTTTTTGCTGCATGCAATCTTATAAAATAATAAACAGCACTTTTTTACAATCGTGTTTCCTTTCTCTCAACCTATTATTTTTAGCCATAACTTAAACTTATTACCTAATACTTATTGCTAATAACTTTTTTCCTTTCTTTGCATCATGAAAAAAATATTGGTTACCGGCGGCTGTGGATATATTGGTTCACATACCATTGTAGATCTTTTACAAAATGGCTTTGAGGTAATATCTGCAGATAATAATAGCCGTAGCAGTGCCAGTATTTTATCGGGAGTAGAAAAAATCACCGGCATTAAAATAAAAAATTATGTTGTTGATCTATGCATTTTTGATGATACCTGTGCCATCTTCCAGGAAAACCCTGATATAGCAGGTATTATACATTTTGCAGCTTTTAAATCCGTGGGAGAATCTGTTGAAAATCCCTTACTTTATTTTCAGAATAACTTAGATTCTCTCATAAATATTCTGCGTTGTACTGCAGAATTTCATATTCCTCATTTTGTTTTTTCTTCTTCCTGTACTGTGTATGGCAATCCTGATACTACACCAGTTACAGAAGAAACACCTTTTAAACCGGCCCAATCCCCTTATGGCAGCACCAAGCAAATGGGTGAAGAAATTGTACAGCAGGCCATGAACAGCAGCGGGGATATGCAGGCTATTTTATTACGTTACTTTAATCCCGTGGGCGCACACCCCTCCGGCCATATAGGTGAGATCCCAATCGGAAAACCGGCTAACCTAGTGCCTGCTATTACGCAGACAGCCATTGGCAAACTGCCGCAAATGCAGGTGTTCGGTAATGATTACCCCACAAAAGACGGAAGCTGCGTAAGGGATTATATCCACGTATCCGACATTGCGCATGCACATACACTGGCGTTAAATTATTTAATTGAAAATAAAAATCAAACTAATTGTGATGTTTTTAATCTCGGTAGTGGAAATGGAAATACGGTATTAGAACTCATTGAGGTTTTTGAAAAAGTAAGTAGCCAACCCTTAAATTATATCATTACTTCACGCAGGCCCGGAGATGTAATTGCTATTTATGCCAATAACGAAAAAGCAAAGAATCTATTGAAATGGAATACAAAATATAACCTGGAAGATATGCTGCAAACAGCCTGGAACTGGGAGTTGAAATTAAAAAAAGATGAGACCCTTTTTGGTGGAAAAAAGGCTGAATTAAATTAAACAGATGCGCTTACCTTGCGCTTGCAAAAAATAAAAATACAGCATGATAGATAAAATAGAAGTAACCGGTAATAAAGATACACGCAGTGGTTTTGGTGATGGAATACTGGAAGCCGCACGTGAAAATGAAAATATTGTTGCCCTCACTGCTGACCTGGCAGGATCATTAAAATTGGGTGGCTTTATGAAAGAATTTCCGGACAGATTTATACAATGTGGAATTGCCGAAGCTAACATGATTGGTATTGCTGCCGGCCTTACCATTGGTGGTAAAATACCTTACACAACTACATTTGCCAATTTCAGTACCGGAAGGGTATACGACCAGATAAGACAAAGTGTAGCATACAGCGGAAAGAATGTAAAAATATGTGCGTCACATGCAGGCCTCACCTTGGGTGAAGATGGTGCTACCCACCAGATATTAGAAGATATTGGATTAATGAAAATGCTGCCCGGTATGACGGTTATTGTGCCTGCTGATTATAATCAAACAAAAGCTGCTACTAAAGCTATTGCTCATTATAAGGGGCCGGTATATCTGCGTTTTGGCCGCCCCGTTTGGCCCATTTTTACTAAAGAAGAAGATTTTGAAATTGGCAAGGCACAAATTTTAAATGAAGGAAAAGATGTTTCCATTTTTGCATGCGGCCATATGGTATGGATAGCCGTACAGGCCGCAAAAATATTGGAAGCAAAAGGCATTAGTGTAGAGTTAATAAACATACATACTGTTAAACCTTTGGATACAGAAGCCGTGCTGGCATCTATTAAAAAAACAAGGTGCGCCGTAACAGCAGAAGAACATAATGTAATTGGAGGATTGGGAGACAGTATTGCACAAACTGCTGCTAAAGACTGGCCGGTGCCAATTGAATATGTGGGTACACAGGACACTTTTGGTGAAAGCGGAAAACCTATGGACCTGTTGGTGAAATATGGGTTAGATGCCGATCATATTGTAGCAGCAGTTGATAAAGTAATGGCAAGAAAATTATAACTTTAAATAAGATTTAAAATAAAAAACCAACCTGCGGATGGTTGGTTTTTATTATTTCGGCTATTACAGTATAGTTATTCAAATATTTCATTTAGCAACCCTGCCAGGTGAACACCAGCTTCGAGCAGTTGTTCATTCAATGTTGCCAGGTTACTAAAATTGTATTTGTAATCTAGTTTCTGATCTGGCTCCGTAATACCACTATAAACTTTTTGTGCAAGCTGGTAAGTATGAAATATCCATTGGCTTACCGGTTGGCTTTGTAATTCTTTTACCTGGTCCCCCGTTGTATGATTTATAGCGGTGGCATATTCAGTATAACTCAATTGCTGAAAATTAATAAGCTTCTCATCCCATACCTGGTGCAGGTTTACATGGTCTCCAAACCAGGTTACCTTAATACTGTTACCCCCTTTATCATCTACATGGCCCACATGTAAAGGCTGGTGTACATCACCAACAATATGTACGAGTAACCGCAGGTACATTATTTTTTTATCCTGATCAAGGCTTTTATTTTTTAACTCAGTTACCAAAAAATTTATTTTTGTATAAGCATCCGTGGCAGTATCAGCATCAAGATAAGCCTGTACCTCTTGTTGTGATAAACCCCCATTGATATCTACATAATGCCAGCTGGATAAATAATTATACGATGGATCAGACTTTATAAAATCGGCCCAGTTACTGCTTAACGCAATAGATTCATTTCCCAATATTTGGGCTATTTCTTTTTTGGTGTGTTTTGTAAGGTAACTATCCGCTATTTGTCCTACAATGCGATGGCCTAATACGCCCCACGCATTACCTGCAAAAGGGAGATAGAAAAACAATCCGACCAATACTATTTTCTTAAAACTGTTCAGGTTCATAATTTAAAATTATTATTTATAAAAATCAAAGCAATGACCAAAAATAATTGAATCTGATTAATTTAGTCTAATTAAACCTTTATAATAAAAACCCGTCTTTAAAATGGTTTTTTTATTTTTGCTCTACTTCAAATAATTTATGGCCGACCACTTAGATGATAAAGAACTGTTGCTTCAATTTAAAAACGAATCAACCAGGGAACGAGCATTTACCAGTATCATAAAAAAATACCAGGAAAAGTTGTATTGGCATATCCGCCGCATGGTAGTAGATCATGAAGATGCCAATGATGTAGTGCAGAACATGTTCATTAAAGTCTGGAAAAACCTGGAAAATTTCAGGGAAGATAGTCAACTTTATACCTGGCTTTACCGTATAGCCACCAATGAGAGCCTTACTTTTATAGAACAGCAAAAAAAGAGGGCTTCAGTTTCTTTAAGCGATGAGGAAAGCTCGTTAACCAACAAGTTGCAAGCAGATAAAGACTTTGATGGCAATAAACTGGAATGGAAACTACAGCTTGCCATACAGCAATTGCCAGAAAAGCAGAAAGCGGTATTTAACCTCCGCTATTTTGATGAAATGCCTTACCAGGAAATGAGCCGTGTGCTGGAAACCAGTGAAGGAGCTTTGAAAGCAAGTTACCATCACGCCGTAAAAAAGATAGAAGATTATATACTTAACCGTTAAACCTTACACTTAAAAAACCGTCTACAAGCCAGTGAATAACAGGAAACACATATCAGAAGAGCTATTAACGCTAAGTCCAACACTTGCTGCCTTAACGGTAGTAAATGTATTTTCCGTGCCTGATGACTATTTTAATTCACTTTCGGGTAGTGTTTTATCTGCGATATCTGCTGATAACAATATCATTTTTTCATCTATAGAAAAACAATCTTTATCTGTACCGGAAGGGTATTTTGACGGCCTTGCAGATGCTATTTTAAATAAAATAAAAGGCCAGTCTGGAAATACAGCACCAGGAGAAATGGGCCATTTATCCCCCACTATTTTTGCTATTGGTAATAAAAATATTTTTACCGTGCCGGAAAATTATTTTGAAAATAATACTTCTGAAATAATAAGCAATATCCCTAAGCCTGCTATGCTGGTGGAAATGAAAAAGCGTTCTTTCATTTTTAAATATGCTGCAGCAGCAGTGGTTTCGGGTATTATCGGCCTGACTGTGCTTTCTCTGTTTAATAATAAAAATGATACCAGTAATCCTTTGCTTCCACAGGCAGCTATGGCCCAGGCAGGTGAGATAATAAAAAATAACAGCTTTGAAAAGGAATTGAATAATGTTTCTGATAAAGATATTCAGCAATACCTGGAGCAGCATGGACAGGATGTGAATGCTGCACTGGTAGCTTCTGTTACTGATGATAACAATTTACCTAATCCCGAAGATTATATTACTGACGATAAAACCCTGGATGACTACCTTAATAAAATAAATCTTAATAATTAATACTTTACCAATGAAACAATTTTTACTATACATCAGCATTTTTTTTATTTCTATTTCTCTTGTACATGCGCAGCCTGATCCTGTCAAAAGAGAAGAAAAAATACAGGCTTTATACATTGCATATATCACACAGCAATTAAAACTTACCGAAGACGAAGCTCAAAAATTCTGGCCTGTTCATGCACAATATGATAATGAGATAAAAGCGGTGCGTAGCGATATGAGCGAACTGGACAGGCAGCAGGCAGCTTTAAATGTAAAAAAGAAATACCAGGATAGATTCATCAAAATACTTGGCCCCGACCGTGCCAATGATTTTTTTAAAACCGATGCAGAATTCAGAAAAAGAATGATAGAAAGGCTGCGTAAAATACGACAGGGCAATAATCAAAAATTACAAAGAAATATGATGTTCCGCAATACTCCTTAATCGCATTTTTACCAGCGGAAGATTAAATTTTATGTCCCTTCATTGTAAGGGATTTTTTTTGTCCCGTACTTTTACTACCAAGCTATTTCAATATAAGGGAGATATACTTAGAAAAAATACTTAATAATAGTTGCATCTCAGTTTTTTTCTTCTACTTTTGTGGCAGGTGTTTTTCATAGGTTAGCAACGGCCAGCTCTTTTTAGGGCAGGCCTCTTTTTTTTAAAAGCTTACTACCGGAGACTTTATATCATGATAAAATAAAAAAGTCCAATGCTCCTGCTGCCCTTTTTGCCACCATTCAGTCCGTAATTCCATACTCTTCTTCCCATCAAAATCATATTTTGCTGCAATCCTGCTTTTCATTTGTTGTAACTGCGGTGCCACATCGCCACCAAAAAATATCTTCTGCCCATCTTCCTCTATCCAGAAAACTGTGTGGAAAGGACAATGTGCTCCTGTCATTTCAAAGCGGATATAACCATCAATTACTCCTTCATCGGGCAACAATTGTACCTTATCCGAACGATAAAGTATTTCAAATTCTTCCTGTTGGTAAGA
>JBDUCK010000210.1:0-6356 GCA_040003485.1 Ferruginibacter sp.
AAATAGTCTGTTGTTGTCGCCCTAATATCGTCATATTTACTCCGATTGGCTTCAGCATTTTACCGCTTTTATCCACAATAATTATCCTGGCTGAACTGTATGTTTGTGGTAATGTGTAATTGATGATTGTTGTGTTATTAAATGGATTAGGAATGTTTTGTTCGAGGAAAACCGTTTCTGGTTTCTGGTTTATCGTTTCTCGCTGTTGGCTTATTGATGACTGATTACCTGAAAGAACAATAGACTTAAGCTTCTCCATTTCAGATTTTAAATTTAATATTTCGGATTTTAGGTCATCATTTTCTATACTTAATTCCTGCACTGCTTTTACCAGCGGCACTACAAACTCAGCATAGCGTAAACCATAAACATCATTTTCATTTTTAGCGGCATCCACTCCACTGAAATCATAATTTAATTCCTTTGCTGCCTTTTCCACATCCTGTGCAATGAAGCCGGTATAAGTAATTTTTCCCTTTTCCTGCAATGCTTTATTATTAATGCTTTGTGCAGCATCGCTTAATTGATTTTCTTTCTTATCATTTTTATGTATAAATGCATTCAATCCTGTTGCATCAAGATTGTAGGTAACTGGTCTTAGTTTATTTATAAATTCCAGTCCCGGCACATTCTGCTTTACATTTTTCTTGTAACGGCCATCACTGATGTTAGTCCAATCGGCAAATGCCCTATAAGAATTTGTAGCACCATTTCCCATGGTAACTTGGTTTGAAGCCGTACAAATTGTGCCTTGCCCAATAGCAATTACATTAAAATAACCGGCACCATTTACATCTGTATTTGCTCCGAGAAATACATTGTTGTATCCATTATTAAACTTATAGCCTGCCTGGTAACCCACGGATGTATTAAATTCTGATGCAGTGGTTAGATAAAGGGCCTTTATACCAACACCTGTATTATAATTTCCTATGGTGTTCGCAGATAAAGCGGCTACTCCATTCGCAGTATTATAATACCCCGTTGTGTTTGAATATAAAGCGGATGCTCCATTTACAGTGTTATCATGGCCTGTAGTATTATAATATAAAGAGGCTACTCCGGTTGCGGTGTTATAATATCCTGTTGTGTTTGAAAATAAAGTGAATACTCCGTTTGCGGTGTTATCATGTCCTATTGTGTTTGAAAATAAAGCGTATGTTCCATTTGCAGTGTTCTCATATCCTGTGTTTGAACTGCCTGTATTACTTCCTATAAAAGTATTGTAGCTGCCTGAGTTACTTATAAACTTATCTCCATTTAAATAATAACCTCCCTTTACATAAACGTTTTTCCATGATTTTTTTTTCGAGCCAAGATCGTATGCATTTGTATTGTCTGGTAAAAGATCAACATTTACTGCAGTTGGGGTAGTAAGGTTTGACAGGGTTTTATTGGCGCTTTGCGCATAGCTTGTATAACCGGAAATAATCATTAATAGAACGAGTGAATAAATAAGAGTTGTTTTCATAAAAAATTTTATTAAGTTAAAGTTTAAGTCAAGAAATTCAGATTTGATTTAATGGTAATCCATGTTGGAAATCACAACATTTTTTTCCGCATAATCCTCTGTTGCTGTATTCATCAGACCATTTGAGCTTATCCTATTCCACGCGGTATAGCAGAAAATAATATCACACCAAAGAAGCTTAACAGTGACTTGCTGAACAGTATATTATACGATAAATGAAATTGTAGCTCCCGCATACTCTGGTTTATAAAAATGAAATTAACGGGCGCACTGTCCTTTTTAAAATCCGTTTTCCCATCGGCAGTAGAAATTTTTTCTTCGGTTAGCCATGGAAAAAATATTTTACCTTCTATATTTCATAAACGGTATTATATTAACTGCAAACGCAGGTATATACTTTCCTAACGGTGAAAAGATTTCTCATGTGCAGTAAAAGCTGTATTTTTTTAGGTACATCCAAGTAACTTTATGAAGTCACATACCTGCAATTGAACTACATGCAATGCAAAAACATTATTATACTTCTTTTTTTATTTTCCTGTATTCATTGTTTACAGGCACAGGATATTAATGAGAATAATTTTACGCGCTATACACAACTGAATGGGCTTTCACATAGTTATATCACTGGTATTGTACAGGATTCTATAGGATATATCTGGATAAGCACCTTCCGCGGATTAAATCGCTTTGATGGCAATACATTCAAGCAATTCCTGCATAGCAGTAAATACAATTCTATCCCTGACAATACAATTTTTTCTCTGCAGTGGTTGCCGGATAATCAATTATCCATTGCAACGAATGATGGTGCACAAATCATTTCTGCAAAAACGCTGGGTGTAAAAAACCTTGATATTCCTACTGAAGATGTGTTGCGCTATTGGAGCAATGGTTGCAAGTATGTTTGTACAGATGACGATGGCAGTTATGGCGTTTCTACTAATACTGGTTTTTATATTTTTTCTTCTGATGGAAAACTTAAAAAAAGGTTCGACTATTATACTGCTAATGATATTGGTCATTCCTGGATGTTATTTGGAAGGCAGATTAATAAGTTACCCGATGGAAATATGGTGCAGGAAAATAGCCTGGGTATGGCTCTGTACGATAGGAAAAAAAATTGCATTGGCGGGGTTTCTGATTATCCTTTTCTGAAGCAACTTATTCCTTTTTTAAAAAAGACCGGCTCCCGCATCTTCTTTCTGTCAGCCTATGAACTGCTGATCCTCAATAACAAAAAAAACAGTTTTGATATAATGGATATTCGCAGTGGAAATACTGCGTCTTTTCCTGCCTGCTTTAATATTTTGGAAGAAATTGGCTGGCAAACAAAGCTGAACCGGGTAAATGATAGTGTGTTTACTATCAATTCACAAAAAAAAGGTTTTTATTTTCTGCGTATTAATACAACAGGCCGTACCATTTCGTGTAATCAAAAAAAATATTTCAGTAATTATTCCTGCAATATTGTTTTTTCTGATAAGGAGCAAAGGCTTTGGATAGGAACCAACGAAGGACTATTTATGCAAAACCGTTATCAAAAAATAATCGGTTCATTCCCGGTTGAAACAAAAATTAATCATAATAACCTCATCATCAGAAGCCTTTATGTTACCCCCGACAAAATATTTGCCGGCACAGATAATAATAAAATCGTTATTCTTAATAAACAAACAAAAAACATTATCGGGCAATTTTTTTTTGATTCAATAAACCGATATAATCCGATACGGTGTTTCATGATAGTTCACCCCGATACAATATGGGCAGGTACTGGCTCTGGCCTTAAGTGGTTTCATACAAAAAACTTTTCTTCGGGCACCATCATTGCGCCAGGGTTTCTTTATCAGAATACAGAAATCCGATTATTATTCAGAGATAAGCAAAATAATATCTGGATAGCAACAAATGATATTAACCACATTATTCTCTATAAGCAAAACAGTCACACTTTCAATATGCTCGCTGGCAAACAACATCCCTTACTTAAAATAAATATGCCCAATAGTTTTGCTGAAGATAAAAAAGGTAATATCTGGATTGGTGGCGATGCGATTGCCCGATTGATACCACAAAAACAACAGGTTGATACCCTGATAGAACATTTGCAGACGCAACAAAACAGAAAAAAAGGATTTGAGGTAATGAGTGATGACGAAGGTGAGATATGGGTAATGCTGAATGATGACGGCATAGCAAAAATTACAGGTGTTGAAATTCCTTTACACATTAAATTTGAAAATCTTTTTTTTGATTATTCAGTACCTACATCTCCGGCGTTATTCCAGGATAGAATTTTTGTAGCTGCACTTCATAACGTTGGTTATATAAATCTTTATAATCAAAAAAGTATCGCCTTTAGTTTGGCTGATGGCCTTCCTGAACAACCGGTTACTTCTTATTTCTTCAGCTATGATAGTTCAGACAGATCGGTGTGGTATGCCTGTAATAATATTATTTGCAGGTTTCCTTATAGTGCAAATTCTATTTACACCACGCCTCCTCTTTTAAATGTTTCTGAAGTTTCTGTTATAAACGATACTCTTATCAATTACCCGCCACAGGTAATTTCATTCAAACATAATCAAAATGATATCAATATCTCTCTCAGCGCCATCAATTTTAGGGATCCGCAGAACATGCGTTTTGCTTACCTGATAAAGAACAAAAAGGACACGGATTGGATTGAAACAGGCACACAACAAAACATATTACTCACGAATATTTCGCCCGGAAAATATGATTTTGAAATAAGAGTGAGGGCTTTTGACAATAAATGGCCTGAACAAATTAAAACTCTTCAAATTATTATTTATCCGCCTTTCTTTTTTTTAAAATGGAGAATTAATAACGTAAGAAAAGCAGAAAGAGAAAAACTGCAGGTACAGAAGTTGAAAGCAGATGAGTATAAGAACCGGCTGGAATTAGAACACATCAGCAATTATTTTTCATCTTCTTTAGCCGGTAAAAAAAATACCGAAGAAGTTTTATGGGATGTGGCTAAAAACCTGATCGCCCACATAAGTTATGTTGACTGCATGATTTATTTATGGAATAACGACAAAACAAAAATGGTTCAAAAAGCAGGTTATGGGCCAAAAGGGTCGCCCGAAGCTATTGCCGGTCAGGTATTCGAGGTAGTACCCGGGCAAGGTATAGTAGGATATGTAGCACATACAAAAGAACCTGTGCTAATCGCTGATACAAGAAAAGATCCGCGGTATCGTGTGGATGAAATGGTTCGCCTAAGTGAAATATGCGTACCCATTATTCACAATGGAGAATTGCTTGGAGTTATAGATTCAGAGCATCATGAACTTAATTATTTTAAAGAAAGAGACCTTAAAATTCTAAACACTATTGCCACGCTCACCGGTGATAAAATAAAGCAGATAGAAGCTGATCAATCTCTTGAAACAAAACAGGAAGAGATAGCTACCATTAATGAACAATTAGCCGAAGCACAACTTTCTGCCCTGCAAACCCAAATGAACCCCCATTTTATATTTAATGCGCTAAATAGTATCAAAAGAATGATACTCGACGGAGAGAATCAGAATGCTTCGCGATACATGAGCAAATTCGCAATGATGATAAGGCTTACATTAAACCATTCCAAAGAAGTATTTGTAACCCTGCTGGAAACAATTAAATACCTGCGCACCTACCTTGAGATGGAACAATTGAGATTTGATGATTCATTTACTTATTGTATAAAAGCGGATAACGGTCTTGATGAAGAAGATACCTTAATTCCTTCACTCATGATACAACCTTTAGTAGAAAATGCAATCTGGCATGGGTTAATGCAGGTAGAGAGCGGGAAAAAAATTATGATTAGCTTTTCAAAACATAATAAAAAGGTTATTTGCACCATTGAAGATAATGGTATAGGTATTATCCAATCTGAAAAACTAAAGGCTCTGAATAATCCGTCACATCGCTCAGTAGGGCTTGATAACATTAGAAACCGAATAAAAATAATGAATGAAAAATTCAATACTGATTGCTCTCTAAAAATCACTGACCTGTATGAGGAGGATAAAACAAAAAGGGGTACGCTTGTAGTGCTGAGCTTGAAAATTATAAATCAATAAATCTTATGAAGGCAATTATTGTAGATGATGAACCGGATGGCATAAGTACATTAAAAAAAATGCTGGAAATTAATTGTCCGCACGTCAGCATAGTAGCAACATGCGCAAATGCTGCCACCGCAAAGCAGAAGGTGCAGGAACTTGGGCCACACCTTGTTTTTCTTGATATACAAATGCCGGGTAAAAGCGGGCTGGAAATGCTTACAGAATTATCCGAAAAAAAATTCGAGGTGATCTTTGTTACGGCGCATAATGAATATATGCTGCAGGCCCTGCAATTTAGTGCAGCAGATTATTTACTAAAGCCCGTAGATGAAGACAGATTGATAGAGGCGGTGCAGCGGGTGCAGAAAAGATTAGATTCTGATAAAGAAGCAAAGCAAACTGAGACGTTACTCCACAACATCCGCAAAGCCGGCTCACCTGCTGAAATGAAACTTTGCCTCCCCACCACAAAAGGGTTTATTATTGTAAAGTTAGAAGAGATTATTTATGGCGAAGCAGAGAGAAGCTACACCATTTTTCATCTTAACAGTAAAAAGAATGTAACAGTCTCGAAACCTTTAGCCGATTATGATGACATGCTGAAGGATACTACATTTCTCCGTATTCACAAATCTTTCTTAATAAACCTGCAACATGTAACGGAATATCAACGCGGCGAAGGAGGGCTGGTGATCATGAGCAATGGAACAGATATTGAAGTGAGCCGCAGAAAAAAAGAACAGTTTCTTTCAAAGATAAAAGAAGTGTTCAGATATTAAATAATAGTGAATAAATACACC
>JBDUCK010000017.1:0-21190 GCA_040003485.1 Ferruginibacter sp.
AAATACAGTTTAAACAGAACGGGTTGAATAATGGTATATCGTACAAGAGTGCGACGCCAATGAAGCTGAACAAAGAACTTCTGCCCGGCTCAAAAAAAATAATTTAATGCCATTTAAAATTTATAATTCTTATACAAGGCAGAAGGAGGAATTTATTTCCATCACGCCGGGCCATGTAGGTATGTATGTGTGCGGCCCTACCGTAAGCGGCGAAAGCCACCTGGGCCACGCCAGGCCTTATATTACGTTTGATGTAGTGTTTCGCTACCTGATGTTCAAAGGCAACAAAGTGCGCTATGTACGCAACATTACCGATGCAGGGCATTTTGAAGAGGAAGGCCGGGAGGCAGAAGATAAAATCTCTAAAAAAGCCCTGCTGGAAAAACTGGAGCCCATGGAACTGGTACAGAAATATACCAACCTGTATCATTGGGCCATGATGGAATTTAATAATATTGAGCCTACGATAGAGCCTACCGCAACCGGGCATATTGTAGAACAGATAAATATGATTGAAAAAATAATTGCAGAAGGCTATGCTTATGAATCTAACGGCTCGGTTTATTTTGATGTAAAAAAATATGCGGCTACCCATGATTACGGCAAGCTTAGCGGTAGAATAATTGATGATCTGCTGGAGACGACAAGGGAGTTGGACGGGCAGGAAGAAAAAAGAGATCTTGCCGATTTTGCTTTATGGAAATCTGCCGCACCGGAACACATCATGCGCTGGCGAAGCCCGTGGGGAGAGGGTTTCCCCGGCTGGCATATTGAGTGCTCGGCAATGGCAACAAAATACCTGGGGGTGCAATTTGATATTCATGGTGGCGGTATGGACTTGCTTTTTCCGCACCACGAAAGTGAAATTGCGCAAAGTACGATATGCAATCATGAAGCACCGGTGAAATACTGGATGCATAATAATATGATTACAATCAATGGGCGTAAGATGGGCAAGAGCTATAACAATGTTATTAAACTAACAGAGTTGTTTAGCGGCAATCATCCTTTGCTTACACAGGCTTTTCACCCGATGGCAGTGAGGTTTTTTATTTTACAAAGTCATTACCGCAGTACGCTTGATTTTAGCAATGACGCATTGATAGCAAGTGAGAAGGCTTTTAAGCGTTTGTGGGAAGCGTATGAAACACTGAAGAAGTTGGCAGTTGGTGGTAATGAGTTGGCAGAAGATGCAGAATTAGAAACAAAAGTTTTGCAGTGGCTGAATGAGTTGGAAGAATTTATGGATGATGATTTCAGTACGCCAAAAGTGCTGGCAAATATGTTTGAACTGGCACCCGTTATTAATTCTTTAAAAGATGGATTGATAAAAGCAGGTGCAATCAGCAGCACTACTTTGCAGTTGATGAAAGATAAATTTAAAATTTTCCTGGAGGATATTCTTGGATTAAAAGCTATATCAATTGCAGATAATGAAATGCTGCAGGGCATTATGCAATTGCTGATAGATATTCGCAAAGAATCTAAAACAAAAAAAGACTTTGTTACATCTGATAAAATCAGAAATCAATTAAATACTATCGGTATTTTATTAAAGGATGAAAAAGATGGTGGTATGAGTTGGGGAGTGGAATAGTTAATAGTCAATAGGAAAGTTGTCAGCCTGAGCCTGCCTATCGGCAGACAGGCTTGTCGAAGGCGGGTTTTACAGAAAAAAGTCAAAATTATGCAAACTGTAATTTTAAAAACATTTGACAATTATTTCACGGCAAATATTATCCTGACCCGTTTGCAGGATGCTGGCATAAACTGTTATTTGAAAGATGAATATACCGTAACCATTGACCCGATACTGAGCAATGCAATTGGCGGAATAAAATTGGCGGTAGATACGGCTGATGCAGAAGAGGCCATTAAAATGCTGGCACAGTTTGATGAAGAATATACCAGGTCTGCCTTGTGCCCGGTTTGCAATAAAAATGAGATTATACTAGTGGCAAAGCCAGGCGTTACTAATTTTTTAACCGCCATGTTTACCTGGCTTTTTAGCAGCTATGCTGTAGCTGCAGAAAATATTTACCAGTGCCAGAACTGTGGTTATGAAAGCAAAACACTTCCTGAAAACACCGCCGCATACAACTAACTTTTATTTTTACAACATGAAGAAAATTGCCATGATACCGGCACGCTATGCTGCTACCAGGTTTCCATATAAACTGATGCAGGCACTCGGCAATAAAACAGTTATCCGCCATACTTATGATAATACATTGGTAACGGGTTTATTTGATGAGGTATTTGTGGTAACAGATCATGAAATTATTTTTAATGAGATAGTAAACCATGGTGGCAAAGCCATCATGAGTATTAAGCAACATGAAAGTGGCAGCGACCGGATAGCAGAAGCTGTGGCAGAAATGGAGGTAGCTATAATTGTAAATGTGCAGGGAGATGAACCCTTTGTAAAAAAGGAACCATTACGAAAATTGCTGCAGGCCTTTGACGGAAACGAAGGAGAAAAAGTGCAGGTGGCATCTCTGATGAAAAAATTTACAGATATAGCGCTGGTAAAAAATCCCAATTATGTAAAAGTAGTGGTGGATAAAAATAGGAATGCACTTTTTTTCAGCCGTAGTGCAATCCCTTACCAGCAGGATGAAACAATGCAGCCGCTATATTATGAACATATCGGGGTGTATGCCTTTAGAAAACAGGCCTTACTCAATTTTACAAAATGGCCTGCCGCAAAAATGGAACTGGCTGAAAAGCTGGAGCAGCTTCGCTATTTAGAAAATGGTATTACCATAAAAATGGTAGAGACAGATGAAGCTACGGTGAAAATAGATGTGCCTGAAGATTTGGTAATGGCAGAAGCATATTTAAAAAGCCTGTAAATTTTTTATAGTTGAAAATGATTTGGATAAGCGAAAGAAAACTAAAAGCCGGGAACTGCGAATAGAATAAATTCAATCAAAAAAAACTTCAGGAAAATCAATGGCATTATTTTTTTTAATTTAGAAATTATCTATTTATCGTTATAAGGGAATTTTTTTGATGCTTTGTTCATCATAGTATTTATAAGATCCTCTTTATTGCGGGCCACTGTTCCCTTGGTATAGTAATCATACTTCCAAACCAAATCTCCTTGTGTTGCTTCATTAATGCTGATAGAAGCATTCATTTCATTATTGTATAGCAAATTGGAAGACCACGTATTAAAATCTACTGCAGAAATATCTCTTGTCGGTTTTTTATAAATTGCTTTAAGCGTAATGACAGCATCTACGCCTAGTAATTTTGCAAGCTGGTCTTTGTGTTTATACCTGAGCTCCCGGGAGCTAAAGCCATTTTGAATCAACAGAGTATTTGTTTTACGAATGTCCTGAAAAGCTACCGTATATTTAAATCTTTCGCTTCGTTTTAAAAACCATTCATACAATTTATTCTGCAAATTCAAAGATGCTTTTTCTTCAGCTTGCTGAAATTGCTCAACAGAAGTATTTTTTAATTCGTTAGTTCTTAAAGAAATATTTACATCTGCCGGTAAAATTGCAACAATCCTGTGAGAGAAAGTACGATTGTCAAAATCCTGCGCTTTGTGAATGGCAGGGCTGCAACTAATGGTTGCTGAAATAACAAACAGGAGGAGGAAAAAATTTTTCATAGAGGATTGTTTTTTACAAATATATAGTTGCAATACCAAATAACCTGTCACACATTTTTTAATTTTTCAATAGCCTTTTCCAACGTTTCTTCTTTTTTTGCAAAGCAAAAACGAAGTACTTTATTTTCCTGTGCTATTTTATAAAATGCAGAAATGGGTATAGTGGCTACCCCGTATTCTTTTATCAGTCTCACCGCAAAATCATTTTCCTTTTCATCGCTTATATTTTCATAACTGTACAACTCAAAATAACTTCCGTAAGAAGGCAGTGCTTTAAATTTCGTCTGCTTCATGCCCTCGAAAAAAAAATCTCTTTTTGCCTGCAGAAAATTACCCAATTGTAAGTAAGCATCTTTGTTTTTAATAAATGTTGCCAGTGCATATTGCATCGGGCTGTTGCAGGTAAAGCAATTAAACTGGTGCACTTTTCTAAACTCCTTCATCAGTGCAGGCGGTGCAATACAATAGCCCATCTTCCAACCAGTGCAGTGATAAACTTTTCCAAAAGAAAAACATACAAAACTTCTTTCATACAGATCCGGATACTTAAGCATGGAAAGATGTTTCTTATTATCAAAAATAAGGTGCTCATACACTTCATCACTGATAATGAAAATACCGGTATCTTTTGTAATATTTCTTAATTCTTCAATATCATTTTCTTCTAAAACATTTCCGGTAGGGTTATGCGGCGTGTTGATAATGATGACCCTGGTTTTAGCAGTAATTTTTTCTTTTACTATTTGCCAGTTTATTTTATAATCGGGGAAAGATAAGGAAATGGGTACAGCAACTGCGCCGTTTATTTCTATGTTGGGTATGTAGCTGTCGTATGCAGGTTCAAAAATAATTACTTCATCGCCTTTTTGTAATATCGTTGTAAGTGCTGTGTAAATAGCATAGGTACCCCCGGGTGTAATAGTTATTTCATCTTCCGGGTTGATGACATTATTATAGAGTGACTGTACTTTTTCGGCTAAGCTTTCCCGTAATGCCGGTAATCCATTCATGTGCACATATTGGTTGTGGCCCTGCTGCATGGCTTCATTTACCAGGCTAACCAATTCTTCACTCATATCAAAATCCGGAAATCCCTGGCCAAGATTGATGGCATTATGTTGAGCAGCCAGGCCGCTCATGACGGTAAAAATGGTAGTGCCTACATTTGGTAATTTACTTTTAATAGCAGGGTTCAAACTTTTAGTGCTTTGTTATGCAGGGCCAAAAATAACCCTTAAACGGATAACAAAGGATGAAGATCGTTAGCAGCATTAAAACCGGGCTTGGGCGATTTTTTAAAACCAGCTTTACTTTTAATTTTTACAAATAGTAAAATAAGGGGTATGCACCATAATAATTTTGATAACAGCAAAGTAACAATATGAAACAACTTAAGCCTCGGAGCAGGGTTTCCATTCAAAGCGCCAAAACTGGCCTTCTGGTTAACGCCAAACTGGTAATTGAGTGTTGAGTAGATGTGTGCATTATAATATTTTTTCAGGCTGTCATTTTGGGCTCTCCAGTTTCTAAGTCGCCTTTGATTTGTGCTTATGGAAGGTTCCATATTCGCATCCAGAAAGTACCAATAACCTTTTTCTTCTACTTCCATAGCATAGTGGTGCGGAAAGCCTACACTCCGGTAATTGGTTTTTTTCTTTTTTGCTATGGCCATCATCACCGCTGTTTGCTGGGAGCAGGCGGCCATTTCATTTTTCATTATATCGGCAGGAAGTACTTTGTTATCTAAGCCGTATCCTATCACTCTTTGGCTTACTGCCGCTACCCAGTTTTCTTTTAAGGTATATTGAGAAAAGCCATGATAAAACCTATCTGAAACAATGGATTCAAGCAGCGTGTAGTAATCGGCAGTTTGCTGAGGAATATTTTTTGTTGCCGCTAAACTATCTGTGTGAGCTTCCAGTTTATCAATAGAATTAATATAGGAAAGAGAAGGAACGAATTTTTCTTTTAGATTATATGCAGTATGGTCATTGATATTTTTATCAATAAAATTTGGTACGAGTAAAATAACTGATAAAGCTACAAGTATCGGTTTTATCATAATAGTGTCTTGGGGGTTAAATGAACCAAATCATCTATCAAGGGAAGGATTTTCCTGAGAAAAACGCATTTTTCAGTTATTTATTGCGAGTGCCGGCATCAGCTTTTTACTTTGTATTAAAACGGATTTCAGGCACATCATGCCTGGGGAAAGAAGAATATTTACAGATATTTATCTCCTTTGCTGCGTTTTATTTCGGCTACATATTCTTTGATATGTTGTTCATTTTCTTTTTTACAGATCAATAAAACATCCTTTGTATCTACCACTATAAAATCATCCAGGCCCTGCAACACCACCAGCTTTTTATGATCTGCATGAACCATATTTTTAGTGGCATCAATAACAATAACGTTATTGCCCCCTACTGCATTGTCAAGGTAATCTCTTTCAAAAGTTTCATAAGCACTGGCCCAGGTACCCAAATCACTCCACCCGAACGAGGAAGGAATTACATAAACATTATCAGCTTTTTCCATTACCCCATAATCAATAGAAATACTTACACACTGGGGATAAATCCGTTCAATAGCAGCAGCCTCTTTTTTAGTATTAAAGTGCAGTTTTTCGGCATCAAACACTTCATGCATTTCCGGTAAGTGCTTTTCAAATGCTTTTACGATAGTTTTTACCTGCCATACAAATATGCCTGCGTTCCATAAAAAATCTCCGCTGGCTACAAATGTTTTTGCAAGTTCCCTGTCAGGCTTTTCTGTAAATGTTTTTACTTTAAATACATTTTCACTTACTGCAAATGATTCGTATTGAATATAGCCATAGCCGGTATTAGGATTTGTAGGTTTTATGCCGAGGGTAAGTAAAGCTTTGATATGGGAGGTAAAGTGCAATGCATCCTGGCAGGTATTTTCAAAAGCTCCGGCATCTGTAATTAAATGATCTGCCGGGGCACAAATTAAATTTGCATTGGGGTTTAGTTGTTGCAGTTTGTAAGAAATATAGGCAACACATGCCGCCGTGTTTTTTCGGGACGGCTCACATAAAATGTTTTCGGCATTTAATTCCGGTAATTGTTTCACAACGATATCCCTGTATTGTGCAGACGTAACAATATAAATGTTATCTGCCGGTATAAATTTTAAAAAGCGGTCATAAGTAGCCTGTATTAAGGTGCGGCCAGTATTTAAAATATCCAGGAACTGCTTTGGAAAATCCGTGCGGCTCATGGGCCAAAAGCGGCTACCAATACCGCCTGCCATAATTGCTACATAATGATTCTTACTCATAGTGCTATTAATATAAGCGTAAAATTTTGCGCTTACATATTTACATTTTATTTTAAATAATGCCTTCCCTCACCAGGTCGTGTAAATGTATAATGCCGGCATACACGCCGTCTTTGATGGCTATCAACTGGCTGATATTGCCTGCACTCATTTTTTCAAATGCTTCTGCAGCCAGTGCATCTGCGTCAATAACTTTTGGCGAAACGCTCATTATGTCTTTAGCCGTGAGGGCTGCAAACGAATCATATTTTTCCAGCATCCTTCTTATATCTCCATCTGTTATAACACCTATCACGTGCATCGCATCATTTACAACCGCTGCTGCTCCTAATCTTTTTTGTGTTATTTCTACCAATACATTTTTAATGGAAGTACCTGTTTTTACATTTGGTTTTTCATGGGTTAAAATCAGGTCGCACACCCGCAGGTATAACTTCTTGCCCAAGGCACCGCCCGGATGAAACTTTGCAAAATCATCTCTTTTGAAATCTTTAGCTTCCATTAAACATACGGCCAGTGCATCCCCCATTACCATTTGTGCAGTGGTGCTGGTGGTAGGTGCAAGGTTATTGGGGCAGGCTTCTTGTAAAATGGTTGTGTTTATAACAATGTCTGCCTGGCGGGCCAGGTAAGATTCCATATTGCCAACCATGCCGATAAGTACATTTCCAAAATTTTTTACCAGTGGTGCCAGTACTTTTATTTCCGGGCTGTCGCCACTTTTACTTACCACCATTACAATATCGTGTTGCTGTACCATACCAAGGTCGCCATGTATAGCATCTGCTGCATGCATAAAAAGAGAAGGGGTGCCGGTACTGTTCATAGTAGCTACAATTTTTTGGGCTACTATTGCACTTTTACCTATCCCGCTAATAACCAGTCTGCCTTTGCAGCCGGCTAATTGTTCAACAGCTTTTATAAAATTATCATCAATAAACCCGCTAAGGCCGGCTATAGATTTTGCCTGTATCTCAATAGTGCGTTTTGCACCCGTTATAATATTATTTATTTTCAATGGCGCAAACCTACTTTAATTCAATTGAAATGCAAAGATATCTGCATAGATAAAGACTCTAGTTGCGCCTTACATAAAATATTAGCATTTTTTTTATATTTTTTAAGTACCTTAATCAGAATAAATTTCATTAGATTTTTTCATATCCTGGAGTAAGCCCTCATTCGTTTGACATTGCAGTCCGATTGAGCTAACTTCGCCCCCCTTTATGAAAAAACTGACCAATATTATTTCATAAACTAAACAGGTTTCAGTGTAAAAAAATTATGGCTACTACAAAATCAATATCAGGCACGGCAAAAAAAAGCGTCGCAAAAAAAACCAGCAATACCCCAACCAAAAATACTGCTATACATATTTCCGAAAATTTATCTTCGCAATTACAAAATGAATTTGGCTTCGATGGATTTAAAGGCCCCCAGGAAGAGATCATACAAAACTTAATATCCGGTAACGATTCATTTGTAATAATGCCCACGGGCGGCGGCAAAAGCCTTTGCTACCAATTACCTGCAATGATCTGCGATGGGGTTGCTATTATCGTTTCCCCACTTATTGCATTAATGAAAAACCAGGTGGACCTGGTACGCAGTTACAGCAGTAAAGATGATGTGGCTCATTTTTTAAACAGCACATTAAATAAAGGCCAGCAAAAAATTGTAAAAGATGATTTATTTTCCGGCAAAACAAAAATGCTGTATGTAGCGCCCGAAACATTGACCAAAGAAGAAAACATTGCTTTTTTCAAGGGATTAAAAGTGTCTTTTTTTGCAGTCGATGAAGCCCATTGCATATCTGAGTGGGGCCATGATTTCCGGCCGGAATACCGCAGGCTTAAAGAAATGATGGACCTGATAAATCCTGATATTCCCATCATAGCATTAACGGCTACGGCTACCCCAAAAGTGCAAAGCGATATTCTTAAAAATCTTGGTCTCCGTACTCCCAAAATTTTTATCTCTTCCTTTAACCGCGGCAATTTATATTATGAAGTATTACCAAAAATAAACCTGGAGCAAACCAATAAAAGTATTGTTCGTTTTATTCAGCTTCATAAAAACAAGAGTGGTATTATTTATACCCTCAACAGAAAAACTACTGAGGAATTGGCGGCTATGCTGGTGGCCAATGGTATAACAGCCGTGGCTTATCACGCCGGCCTGGATGCAAAGCTGAGAGCAAAACGCCAGGACCAGTTTTTAAATGAAGATGTGAATGTGATTGTCGCCACTATTGCCTTCGGAATGGGGATTGATAAGCCGGATGTGCGTTTTGTAATTCATTATAACATTCCCAAATCCATTGAAAATTATTACCAGGAAACGGGCCGGGCGGGCCGGGATGGTATGGAAGGAAAATGTATTTTATATTACTCACACAAGGATGTTGCAAAGCTGGAACACCTGATGAGAGATAAGGCTCTTAGTGAAAGGGAAGTAGGTGCACAATTAATAAACGAAACTGTAGCATATGCAGAAAGCAGCATCTGCCGCCGTAAAACTTTACTGTATTATTTTGGCGAAGAATATGACGATAAAAAAAGTTGCGGCCATTGCGATAACTGCCTTAACCCCAAAGAAAAAGTAGAAGCAAAAGATGAAGCCATCTGCGTTTTAAAAACGGTGAAGGCATTGGGCGAACAATTTGCCATTGAATACGTATTACTGATTCTGTTGGGCAAAGCTACCCCACAGGTACAGATGTACCGGCATGAAGCCCTGGATGTATTTGCCTGTGGCAATGATAAAGATCCACATTTATGGAACAGCCTCATCAGGCAGATGCTGTTGCATGGCCTGCTGGAAAAAGATATTGTAGAATATGGCGTTTTAAAAATTACAAAAAGCGGGCAGGCATTTTTAAAGAAACCCACTTCATTTAAAATAGTTTTAAATAATTTATTTGAAGATGCCAATGCAGATGATGAAGCAGGAGAACCCACCGGTGCCGACTCCGGCGCAACAGATGAAAAATTACTGGAGTTACTAAAAGACGTAAGAAAAAAAGTATCCAAAGAAAAAAACCTGCCACCCTTTGTAATTTTCCTGGAAAGTTCCCTGGAAGATATGGCCACTATGTACCCCACTTCTATGGAAGAACTGGAAAAAATAAGCGGCGTAAGTAAAGGGAAATCCATGCGGTACGGAAAGCCATTTTTAGATGTAATAAAAAATTATGTAGAAGAAAACGATGTTACCCGGCCCGATGATTTTATCATGAAAAGCGTCGTAAACAGGAATAACAATAAGATATTTATCATTCAGAATGTAGATAAAAAAATTCCTTTGGAAACCATTGCCAAAAACAAAGATTTAAAAATAGAGCAGTTACTGGAAGAAATGGAAACCATTGTGGCAAGTGGCACCAAATTAAATCTCGATTACGCTATCAACGACCTGGTAGATGAATATGAACAGGAAGAAATTATAGATTATTTTAAAAGCTGCGAAACCTCCTCCCTTCAGGTGGCACAGGAAGAATTGGCAGATAGCGATTTTAACTGGGAACAGTTAAAGATAATGCGTATAAAATTTTTATGCGAATATGGAAATTGATTTGGGATAACTACTCCATAGGATTTTTACGGAGCTATTTCACAATAAAAAAAACGGTCTTCGTCATTTTATTATTAAGCCTTCCGTAAGAAAGCTTTTTATTGCTGAATGTAGAAAAGCTTCGGTAAATTACAGTCCATCTTTTAATAAAAATTGAATAATATGAGTAATGTAAATGCATATGCTACGCCCGCTGCTGATGCAGCCCTTGGGCCTTTTACTATAACCCGTCGTGAACCAGGTCCACATGAAGTACAGATTGATATTCTGTATTGTGGGGTTTGCCATTCTGATATTCACCAGGCCCGGAACGAGTGGGGCAATTCTATTTTTCCGATGGTACCCGGCCATGAAATTGTAGGTCGCATTACAGCTATTGGCGATCACGTAAAAAGCTTTAAAGTGGGCGAGCTTGCAGGTATAGGCTGTATTGTAGACAGTTGCCGAAGCTGCTCCCAATGCGAAGCGGGGGAAGAACAGTTTTGCGAAAACGGGATGACCGGAACTTATAATAGTATGGGCAAAGATGGCCTGCCTACATACGGTGGATACAGTACGCAGATAGTTGTGGATGAAAAATACACTTTACACGTTTCAGAAAAACTCGATATCAAAGGAGTTGCACCTTTATTATGTGCCGGTATTACAACCTATTCTCCGCTTCGCCACTGGAAAGTTGGTAAGGGCCAAAAGGTAGCGGTAGTGGGCCTTGGCGGCCTGGGGCACATGGGTGTAAAACTAGCAGCAGCTATGGGAGCAGAAGTAACTGTACTCAGCACCTCTGATAATAAAGAAGTTGATGCAAAAAGATTGGGAGCCACACATTTTGTAAATAGTAAGAATGAAGATAAAATGAAAGGGCTTGCCAATAGTTTTGATTTTATCCTCAATACAGTTTCCGCACAAAACAGTTATGATGGTTATTTATCTCTTTTAAAAACGAACGGAGCTATGGTAGTAGTAGGTGCACCACCACAACCCTCGGAAGTAAGCGGCTTTTCTCTTATCATGAAGCGTCGTACACTTGCAGGTTCATTAATTGGTGGAATTAAAGAAACCCAGGAGATGCTTGATTTTTGTGCCGAACATAATATTACCAGTGATGTTGAAGTAATTCCGATGGCCAAAATAAATGAAGCGTATGAAAGAATAATGCGTGGGGATGTAAAATACCGGTTTGTAATTGACATTGCCAGCCTTAAGAATTAAAGAACAGTCTATAAGTTAAAAGCCCATGCTTATTTTGTAAAATGTTCTTTTAAAAATTGTGTCGGTTTAAGGAAAATCCCCTTATTTTTGCAACCCCGAAAGGGAATTATACCGAAGGTATGATGGTGTGATAGCTCAGTTGGTAGAGCAATGGACTGAAAATCCATGTGTCGCCGGTTCAACCCCGGCTCGCACCACAAACAGAAATACAGCCTTGCAAGTCCTTAGACTTGCAAGGCTTTTTTATTCCCGTAGATAGGATAGTAATAAAAAATTTATTGCAGAATTTACAATTATCCCAAGCGCAGCTACTTTTCAATTTTGCACCTGACAGCACTTTTTTGTCTACTTCGTGTTGCCTTATCTCACCTTACATCAACTGGCTTGCCTTAATATACATCTTACAAATGCTGTTACCTTTGTGAAGCTACCAGTAAATATGGTCGGTATTTTGTACGCCTTTTAACAGGAGAAAAATATACAAGCCAGATCTTAAAAAATGGAAGAGCGGGACTACATTCAAAAAGTTATAAAATGATTACCATAAAATCAGCAGGTCAATTTTTTTGGAAGTTGTTTAAAGCTATTTTTGTGCGTAAAAAAGATTGCTGTAAATAATGAAATTAGTTTGTCAAAATTCATAATCCCAAGTTTTTAATAAATGGAGAAACCCGCTAATGAATATTATCAAAGCCATGGTAAATTATCATTCATCGGTCCGGAGGGGCAATCCTTGATAGACAATTCCAGCGTATTGGTAATAGGTGCTGGAGGCCTTGGCTGCCCTTGTCTGCAGTATCTTGCCGGGTGTGGTATTAAAATTATTGGCATTGCAGATTTTGATACTGTTGCTATTTCAAACTTACACCGGCAAATATTATTTACTACTGCGGATATTGGGTTATCAAAAACGCATACAGCAATTAAAAAATTAAATCAGCAAAACCCTGGTATAACCCTGGTTGAACATAACCGGTTTGTTTGCCAGGAAAATATTCTTTCCTTATTAAAAAGCTACGACGTAATTGTAGATGCCACCGATAATTTTGAAGTACGTTATCTTATAAACGATGCCTGTGTTCTGCTAAACAAGCCTTTGGTCTATGGCGCTATTCATCAAACAGAAGGGCATCTTACTGTTTTTAATTATTATCATTCTCCCACGCTACGTTGTTTATTTCCGCAATCCAAAAACAATACCGCTATACCAAGCTGTGCAGCTATTGGTGCCTACAATATTACTACCGGCATCATAGGATTGATGATGGCCAATGAAGTAATTAAGATTATCCTGCTAAATGAAAATGTATTGGCAAGCGAACTTTTTTGCATGGATATTATTACCGGTAAAACTAAAAAAATACATTTTAAAAAGTTAGCTCAAAGCAGGGAACAAAGTATCAGCCGTTTTAGAACAGAAAATATTTCTTTGGAAATAAGCCCCGCTATCCTATGGGAGAAAATAAACAATAAAGAAGTGTTACAATTGATAGATGTTAGAGAGGAAGAAGAACGTGTTAAATATAATATTGGCGGAGAGAATATCCCATTACATAAATTATTGAATAATCCCGAAGTAATAAATTTAACCAATACCATAATTATGTATTGCGAATATGGTAGCCGGAGTTTATCAGCAGTTACAACATTGCATGAACAGGGAGTAAAAAATATTTACAGCCTGCAGGGTGGTATTCATTATTTTTTGCGGCAATATCCCGGTTACATTTCTCAATAATATTTTTCAATGAGATAGATTTTTTTCAAAAAAAATTATGTAGAAAATTAAGAATGATCAACTACCAAGAGGCACAAAGACAAATATTATTATTTACGAAGATTTTAAAGAATGAAACCATCTCCCTGGATGAGGCCTATGGCAGGGTATTGGCAGAAACGGTAACAGCAGACAGGGACTATCCACCCTTTAACCGGGCCACAATGGACGGTTATGCCATCAACTGCAAAGATTATGATAGTGGTACCAGGGAATATAATATAGCATCAACTATTTATGCCGGGCAGGAAAATACAGTTACGCTTTTGCCCGGTGAATGCTATAAAATAATGACAGGCGCCGCAGTTCCCTTACAAGCAGATATAATAATAAAAAAAGAAGATGCCGGCACAACAGATAAAAAAATCATTATCAAAACAAACTCCTGCAAAGCTTTTCAAAACATTGCCCGGCAGGGAGAAGATATAAAAGCGGGCAGTATAATTATTGATGAGAACAAGCGCTGTACACCTGCTGTCATGAGTTTACTGGCGGCTTTAGGCAAGCACAAAGTAGAAGTAAAGCAATTTCCTTTCATAAGTATTTTTACAACCGGAAACGAAATAGTCCCCATTGAAAAAACAGGCGTTTCAACAGTGCAAATAAGAAACAGCAACCAGTATTTATTAAAAGCTTTATTAAAAGAATGGAATATAATCCCACAGGTTTGTACTCATATTCCTGATGATCGGGCAGCATTAAAACTTGCTTTTACGAATGCGTTGGCAAGCGATATTGTTATTATTAATGGCGGCATCTCTGCCGGCGATACCGATTATGTTGCTGAAACACTTATAGGTATTGGCGTAAAAATGATTTTTCATAAAGTAGCTATCCGCCCGGGCAAGCCGTTTTGGTGTGGTGTAATGCCAAACGGCGGCCTGGCATTTGCATTACCTGGCAATCCATTTTCCTGCATGGTGACCTTCAACCTTTTTGTTAAACCTTATTTAACCGCCTGCTTTGGATTATTGCCACAACCTTTTTTAAAACTTCCACTCATTGATAGCAGGATTAAAAAAACGTCCCTGGATGATTTTTTTCCGGTACAGGTGCAACCAGATCCGGCTAGTTTAAAAGCTTTGCACTTTAATACCTCCGGAGATATTAAAGCAACAATATTTGCGGATGGAATTGCGCTTCATCCTTCACAGATCGACATGCTTGAAAAAGATGTTTTGGTAGACTACTTATCCTTTGGGAATAGTGCTTTTTAATTTAATAAAAAAAATGAACCTCCCTTTTATACTCATACCGATTTTACTTCTTATTGTGGGATTCTTATATGCATCTGTAGGGCATGGCGGAGCCAGTGGTTATATTGCCGTATTAAGTTTATTCAGTATTGCCGCAAGTGTATACAAACCTGTTGTGCTGGTATTAAATATTATTATTGCAAGTATTGCTTTTATGCATTTTTATAAAGCCGGCTATTTAAAATGGAAACTATGCTGGCCATTTTTAATTACCTCTATTCCATTTGCTTTTATTGGTTCCCGGTTTTCTTTGCATGACAATATTCATAACCTTTTACTGGGCCTGGCATTGATCTTTCCTATTGTCCGCCTCTCTGGCCTGGTGCCTCAAAAAAAACATGCTTCAGTAAAAGAAATCCCATTGGTATATGCCTTATTAATAGGAATGTTGCTGGGTTTTGCTGCTGGTTTATTAAATATAGGCGGAGGAATATTTTTAAGTCCTGTACTGATATTATTTAGCTGGGCTAATGCAAAAGAATCCGCCGCTGCTGCCAGTTTATTTATTATATGCAATTCTGCGGCAGGCTTATTGGCTGCGGGCTTACCGGCTGCCTCAGCATTTAATACGGTAACTTACCTTTGGTTGACCGCCGCAATAGCCGGAGGAATTGGAGGCGCTTATTTCGGAAGTAAAAAATTTAAGCAGATCACCGTTCGCTATATCTTAGCATCGGTGTTAACCATTGCAAGTATAAAATTAATTTTCTTTGCCTGATGCAAACGATAACAGATAAATATGGCAGAAGTTTTAAAACACTGAGGGTAAGTTTGCTCAGTAGATGCAACCTTAGTTGTACGTATTGTACGATGGGCGAGGACCAGGTAAAGGAAGAAACAGGACATTTATCACCTCCGGAATTATTAAAGATAATCAGCCATTTGCACCAGGCGCTGGCGTTGAAAACCATCCGTTTAACCGGAGGTGAACCTTTGCTATATCCAGATATATTACCCGTAATAGCGGGCATAAAAAACCTGGGTATTCAGCAGATAAAAATTACCACGAATGGTTTTTTATTAGAGAGAATGGCTATGCCGATGAAGCAGGCCGGCATGCGTTCAATTAATGTTTCCCTGGATGCAATAGATGAAAATGTGTTTTTTTTAATGAGCAAACGCAATAATGTGCAACGCATCCTGGATGGGATAGAAGCCGCTTTGGCAGCAGGTTTACAGGTAAAATTGAATGCTGTAATTATGAAGGGTATTAATCAAACCCAAATAATACCATTATTAAAATATGCCTTTGAAAGAAATATTACCATTCGGTTTTTAGAAGTGATGGCAATGGGTCACCTGTATCACCAGGCCGAAAAATATTTTTTTTCACAGGATAATTTATTGGAAGTTATTGCTGCTGAATATAATTTTGAAAAGTTGCCACGGGAAAATTCTTCTACTTCCAATTACTGGCAAACAACAGGCGGTAATATCTTTGGCATTATTGCAAATGAAACAGAACCTTTTTGCAGCGACTGCGACAGGCTAAGATTAGATAGTAATGGAAATATGTATGGCTGCCTCAGCAGCAATCATCCCGTTGGGGTAATGGATTGGGATAACAGTACAGAATTGAAAGAAAAACTAGAGGAGGCTTTGCTGCAAAAACAAAGTGTAAAATTTACCGGAAGCGATTTAAGTATGTTGCATATAGGCGGTTAAATAAAAAATTAAAATTATGAAGGTTGAAGTATTTGCAATACTGAATGATTATTTTGAAAAAGAGTTTGAAATACAGGTCGGCGCTACAACTATTGAAGCGCTTAAAAAAGAACTGCTTAAAATAAAACCGGCGGCAATTGAGGTATTAAGCACCTGCCGCTTTGCCGTAAATAATGAATTTATTGATAACAGCTTTGTATTAAAAGAAACTGATACCATCTGCATCATCCCTCCCAGCAGCGGAGGATAAACTTTTAATCCTTTAAAAGCAGTTTGGCAAACCGGTTTATCTCTTCAATATCTGCAGGAGAAAGCAATTCATTTTTATCATTGCGGGCCTTAAAGAATAATACCCTTTTGTGTTCCGGGTATTTTGCCAAAATTGCTTCTATCATTTTTTGGGTGTTTTCATCTTTTGCCGGTTGTGGCACTATTACGGTTATCTCAGATTTATGGCGGGTATGTTTTTTTAAAATAATAGCCTGGAGCGTAGCCATTCTGCCGGGATGAATATTTTCTATTTTGGAAGCTTTGCTATGCAAACCTTCCAGTTGTTTTTTACTTAAGCCACCCCGCTCACAATATTGCCTGTGCAGGCTTTTGGCAAATGTGGAATGTGGCTGGTCTTCTATTACCGCCTCTAAAACATACATTATAATATCTATATCAGGATTGGTCCGTTGCATTTATAAAAGTGAAAATAGACAAAACGAATATTAAATCCATAAAATTAATAAGCCATCTAAAGAGAGAAAATTAATAACTGTTGATTCCAGCATCTATTTTTGCCGGCATCAATCAAAAAAAATAAAGAGCGCTTTGTTATTTTACAAAGCGCTCTTTACTAAAATTATTAAGACTGATACTTTTAAAATCCAGATTTAAAACTATTTTCAGTATCTGCCATGGCAGTAGTAAATTTATTTTTTATATCCTCCGGCACATATTTATCTGCCAATTTTCTACCTTTTTCCTTTAATGAATTTACAAGATCGTTTTTTTCTGTTTCACTCATTTTAGAATACTTATAAGCAGCATAAACTGCAAGGCCAGCCCCGGCAAGTAGTAAAGCGTTTTTGTTTAACATGGTGGTTGTGTTTAATTAGTTTAATATTTCGTTACTCATTTATATAATAAAATATCATACCAATTTTTACTCCAATAATAATCAACCTGAAAACCTTTTATACAGTTGGAAAATCTGCACCAATGGTTGTTTCTTCCCACGCATCAAAGTCCTCTTTCAGTTCAGCCAGTTTCAGCCGGGCACCCTTTAAGGCAGCTACTCCAAGCAAAAGCCGGAGTGGGGGCTTATCAGCTTCCACGGCTTTAATAATTGCTTTAGCCGCCCGTACCGGGTCGCCGGGTTGGTTACCGCTGTAACCCCGGATGTCGCCTGCATTCTTGCCTGCCGTGTTTACATAATCTGCTATTTTTATTTTGCTGTCTTCTGCCGAACGGCCCGCCCAATCAGTGCGGAAGCCACTAGGCGCAACAATGGTTACTTTAATACCCAATGGTGCAGTTTCTTTTGCAAGTGCTTCTGATAAACCATCCACGGCATACTTTGTAGCATTGTAAAATCCTACACCGGGGAAGCTTCTCAGCCCCCCTATAGAAGCAATATTTACAATATGGCCGCTGCGTTGTTTACGCATTTGGGGCAATACTTCCTGCGTCATTTTTGCCAGCCCGAAAAAATTAATCTCAAACATTTTTCGTACCGCTTCATCTTCACTTTCTTCAATGGCAGCAAAGTAACCGATACCTGCATTATTTACCAACACATCTATCTGTCCAAATTTTTCCACGGTAGTATTTACGGCAGCCACAATATCAGCTGCAATAGTTACATCTAACTTTACCGCAACCGCCGTTTGCGGATAAGCTTCTACGATATCTGTTACATCATCTGTATTGCGGGCTGCTACAGCGGCATTGTATCCACGGCTCAATATTTCTTTTGCCAGCTCACGGCCAAAGCCTGTAGAGCAGCCTGTTATTAACCAAACTTTTTTCATCTTTTTATTTTTTGTAAAATTACAAATTGACAAAAGAATTGTTCAGGTTCTTGTTTACGCAAAGCGAAGTAAAAAGATTTTTTTAGCCCGGCGGCATTTCTACTATTAAACTTCATTGGCACAGTTTATCCTGAGAAACGAAGGACACTCTTGTACAGTATCTCACAATTGAACCTGATCGTACTTTACAAATACCGTAAAGTCTTTAATTACTGTAGTCATTAACTTAGTAAGTATTAAATTTGCAGTTCTAAAAAAAATAATATGAACGACACAAAACTTACAACCGGTCAGATACAAACCAATAAAGGCACACTAACTTTTGAATTGTATGATGACGACGCACCAATAGCTGTAGCAAATTTTAAAAAACTGGCAGCGCAGGGCTATTATGATGGACTCAGTTTTCACCGGGTTATACCAAACTTTATGGTGCAAACCGGATGCCCTGATGGTACTGGAGCCGGTGGCCCCGGCTACTCCATTAAATGCGAAACCAGTGGCAGCAAACAGTATCACGATCGTGGGGTAATGTCTATGGCACATCGTGGTAAAGATACCGGCGGCTCACAATTTTTTATTTGCCACAACCGTGCAGGCACACAGCATTTGGATGGTGTGCATACCTGCTTTGGTAAAGTTACCGGCGGCCTGGAATTTTTAGATGATATAAAAGGCGGCGATAAAATGGAAAAAGTAACAGTGGATTAAAAGGGATAGAAACACGGATGATACAGATTAAACAGATGAGCAAGAATTTTTTTAAAAAACTAATTCTGAATTTCGCTTAATCCGTGTCATCCAGGTATCTATATTTTACTTCTTGTAACTCCGGGTCATTTATCTTATTTTTAACTTGATGAATTTACCATTACTTGATCAATTGCACGCCGAAGGATTGATCTCCCGGGAATCTTTTCAAAAAACCAAAAGCCACGCTGCCATTAAATTATTTTCCCTTCACTGGGAACTTAAAACTATTTTATACCTGGGTGTAATGCTGCTTAGCGGTGGCCTGGGCATTTTGGTGTATAAAAATATTGACAGCATCGGGCACCAGGTTATCCTGCTTTTTATTGCATTGGTTTGTGCAGGCTGTTTCTTTTACTGCCTTAAAAATAAGCTTCCTTTTTCTACCCTGAGAGTTAAAGCGCCCAATAGTTTTTTCGATTACATACTACTGCTGGGCTGCCTCATGTTCATTACTTTCATTGCATATTTTCAATACCAGTACAATGTTTTTGGCAGCCGTTATGGCCTGGCTGTTTTTTTTCCTATGGTTGTACTTTTTTTCTCTGCATATTATTTTGACCACCTTGGTATTTTAAGTTTAGCTATCACTAATCTTGCGGCCTGGCTGGGCATAACCGTTACGCCGCTGCATATTTTGCAGGCTAATGATTTTAATAGCAATACTATAATTTATACCAGTGTTTTTCTGGGTGTGTTACTTATTGTTTTGGCCCTGGGTACTGAAAAGAAGAATATTAAAAAACATTTTGCATTTACTTATACCAATTTTGGTTTGCATATTTTATTTATATCCTGCCTGGCGGGCATGTTTTATTTTAACAGCATTTACCTGCTGTGGTTTTTATTTTTGGCGGTACTTGTTTTTTATTTTTATACAAAAGCCATTGCTGATAAATTTTTTTATCTCTTGCTTTTTTGCACCTTGTATGCTTATACAGGTATAAGCTATGTTGTTATCCGTACATTAAGTTACATGAGCAGCCTGGATATGGCTGCAGTATATCTTGGGTTGATCTATTTTATTATTTCTGGTATTATGCTGGTGGCCTTTTTAATGCGTACGAATAAAAAAATGAAAGCTGATGATAGCATATAATAAAAAATGGCTGTACAATTTATTTATTCAACACCAGGTTGAGGCTGCTTTGCAGGATGGTGTTATTACCAGGGAAGAAAAAAATAATATCCTGCTAAAATACCCGGCACCATTTTATACTCCTAATTTTTTTATACGGCTTGGATTGTTTGTACTAACGATTATTATCCTGTTATTTTCTTTCGGGTTATTGTCTTTGATTTCATTATCATCAATCGATAGAACCATCGGCGGCTTAAGTATTTTTTTTGCATTACTTAGTTATGCGGCACTGGAAATAATGATTAGCAAAAAAAATCATTATCAATCCGGTGTAGATGATGCTTTGCTATGGGCATCGGCAGCATGTTTGTTCGGCGGTATCAGCTATGTTACTGGTGCCGACGCTTTATTCAACTGCATTATTATTTTTTTAATTGCATTATTTTGTACCGCCCGTTTTGCCGACAGGCTCATGGCTGCAACTACCTATATTTCCTTATTGGGTATTTTCTTTTACGCTTTTACAAACCTGGGCAATACGGGGAAATCAATAATGCCTTTTATTATTATGGCGGTTAGTATCTTAATTTATTTTATAATAAAAAAAATAAATGATCCGCAGCAATTCAGTGAATATTCAGATTGCCTTGATGTTATCGAAATTTCTGCGCTTACCAGTTTGTATGTTGCAGGTAATTATTTTGTGGTACGGGAACTTAGTAACAGTATGTTTAATTTAAATCTCCAGCCCGGGCAGTCGATTGCTCTTGGTTGGTTGTTCTGGATATTTACCATTCTTCTTCCGCTTATATATTTATTTGCAGGTATAAAAAAGAAAGATGTTGTTTTAATAAGGGTAGGCTTATTGCTGGTAGCCGCCATGGTTTTTACCATCCGCTATTATCATTTTATTGTACCGCTGGAAAC
>JBDUCK010000018.1:0-21185 GCA_040003485.1 Ferruginibacter sp.
TTCATTAATACCCAACCTCATACCATTGGTAGTAACAGCCGGTGTAATGGGTTGGACAGGCGTGCCGCTAAAGCCTTCAACAGTCTTGGTTTTTAGCGTGGCACTCGGGATAGCCGTGGATATCACTATAAGGTTTTTAGTAAACTATAAGCAGGAACTGGCGGCCAATAATTATGAAATAGAAACTACGGTGAGAAACACTATTAAATTAACGGGCCTCAGCATTGTTTATACCTCGTTAGTACTCACTGCTGGATTTATTATTTTTTGTGCCAGCAGCTTTGGAGGCACATTTGCCCTTGGTTGGCTCACTTCCCTTACATTATTAACAGCTACGGCAACCAATTTGATTTTATTGCCGGTATTGTTATTACTGTTGAAAAAATCTAAGCGCTAAGATGTATTTACTAAGGGGAGCTGATAGAAAAATTAAAAATTTATACGCAGCACATCAAAAATAAAATTTGCCTATAAAAAGTTAAATCTTTGTATTTCTAGTATATTTGCCATCATAAATTAAACACTGTAAATGAGAAAATTAATTGCAACCTTAATGGTTATGATAGCCTTTGGGTTCTCTGTAGCCGCACAGGACCGGACTGTAACCGGCAAAGTAACTGATGGAAAAGGAGCGCCAATTGAAGGTGTATCAGTGACTTCTGAAGATTCCAAAAGAGGTACCCAAACAAATAGCACTGGCTATTTTACTATTACAATACCATCTTCTGTTAAAACATTAGCATTTACAGCAGTCAACTACGAAAGAAGCATCAGTATCATTAGAGGGAATACTTTAAATGTTGCTATGAATTCTGCAGATAAAAAATTACAGGAAGTAGTAGTTACAGCGCTTGGTATTATCAGGGATAAAAGATCCCTAGGATACGCATCCCAAAACTTAAAAGGAGATGAGCTTGCCAATAAGGGAGAAGTAAATATTGCAAATGCATTGCAGGGAAAGGTTGCAGGTGTAAATATTACCAGTGCAAGTGGTGGGGCCGGAGCCTCTGTTAATATTAATATTCGTGGTGTTTCATCTTTTACAGGAAGTAATCAGCCATTATTTGTAATTGATGGTATTCCTATTAGTAATGATGTGGACAGAACTAATGGCGGGCCAAACGGTACATTAGGAGATAATCAGCCAGCTAACAGGGCTTTGGATATTGATTTAAATAATGTAGAATCAGTAAATATTTTAAAAGGCCCGGCCGCTGCTGCTTTATACGGTTCAAGAGCATCTGCAGGAGCCATTATTATCACCACTAAAAAAGGTGGCAGTGTAAAAGGTAAAGCTGAGATTATCCTCAATTCAAATTACAGTTTTCAAAATGCTTTTGGGTTACCCAAGCTTCAAAATAGTTATGGGCAAGGCGCCAGTGGGGTATACAGTTCAACAACAAATAATTCGTTAGGCCCAAAATTCGGCTCTACTCCAAGTATAGTTAATGGACTATTAGTTGGCGGGGTGCCTGTAGCAAATTACCAGGCTTTTCCTAATAATATCAATGAATTTTTCAGACAAGCTACAACTGCTGAAAACAATGTAACAATGAATACGGGAGATGCGGTACGAAATCAAACATTTTCTATCGGGAATGTTACACAAACCGGTATTTTATATAATACAACATTAAAAAGAACTGATGTTAGATTTGGTGCAAATGCACCTCTAGGCGAAAAAATTAAGGTGGGTGGATCTATTACTTATACCAATACCTCACAGCAGGGTACTTTAGGTGGTAATAATAGTGGTTTAGCATCCTTATTGGGGCTAGCAAGAAATATTGACTTAACCTCTTACAGGGTAAACGGGACTTACAAAAAGCCTAATGGAACTAATAATTACCTTCTTCCTGGTGTTGATAATCCATATTTTGATCAATTTGAAAATCCTTTAACCAGTAATCTAAATAGGTTCACCGGAAATATAAATGTTGGGTATGATGCATTTAGCTGGCTGAATATATCTTACCGTTTAGGTGGAGATATGTATACTGACAGGAGGAAACAAATTTTTGCCATAAGTTCTGGCAGGGTACCGCTAGGTAATGTTAGGGAAGAGTTATTTTTTAGAAATGAAATAAACGGAGATCTGATCATCAGAGCCACCACAAATCATTTATTTACACATAATCTATCTTTAACCGGCTTAATAGGACAAAATATTAATCAAAGAAGATTTCAGAATATTGCGGCACAGGCAGATCAGTTAGCAGTACCCGGGTTTTATAATGCGAGTAATGGCGCTGTATTTTCCGTTGGTACTGGCGAAGTTTCTACACTACGCAGGTTAGTGGGGTACTATGCTCAGGCTTCTTTTAATTTTAAAAATTATGCTTTTCTTGAACTAACAGGCCGGGCAGATCAATCATCTACTTTGCCGAAAGATAAAAACACTTATTTCTACCCTTCAGCTAACGTAAGTTTTGTATTTACCGATGCTTTGAATATTAAATCAAATATATTCAGCTATGGTAAAATAAGAGCCAGTTATGCAAAAGTAGGTAGAGATGCAGACCCCTACTTACTAAATAATGTATATGTAAGCGAAGCTTTTGGAAATAACGTTGCAAGCTTTACTTTTCCTTTTGGCAGTTCCGCAGGTTTTGGTGCAAGTTCAAGAGTGGCTCCCATAGTACCTTTATCTCCTGAATTTAAAAAATCTTATGAGGGAGGAATTAATCTGCAGTTTTTTAAAAACAGGGTATCGCTGGATGTAACATATTATAGTGAGGATAGTAAATCACAAATTCTAAATGTGGCAATTCCCCCATCTACCGGTTTCAGAACCTATACTACTAATATTGGAGAATTAACTAATAAAGGGCTAGAGGTTACTGCCAGTGCAACAATAATAAGAACACGTGATTTCAGCTGGGACTTAAGTGCTAATTATACGAGGCAAAGAAACCGGGTTGTTTCCATTGCTCCCGGTGTAGATAATACTGCCATTCCCGGCAGCGCATTTACAGGCTCTATTCCCTCCTTTAAAGTAGGATATCATTATGGTGTTATTATTGGGGGGCTTATACCAAGAAGTCCGGACGGACAACGGCTTATTAATCCAGCTACCGGCCTTTATCAACCAACTGTTGCTGGTGGAGTATTGGCAGATCCGAATCCTGATTATCAATTTGGGGTAACCAATACTTTAAACTATAAAGGATTTAATCTTGGTTTTACTTTTGATTTTACAAAAGGTGGCCAATTGCTTTCTTTTACAGCTGCATCGTACAAAGCCCGTGGCGCATTGGATATTACGGCTGTGGATAGAGAACAACCGCATATACTACCAGGTGTAATACCTGATGGCTCAGGTAAATACATTCAGAATAACATTCAGATATCCGGTCAAACTTATTGGAATGGTGGACTGGGTGGATTGCAAAGTGAATTTAATGTATATGATGCTACAGTGTTTCATCTGAGAGAATTAACATTAGGCTATAATGTTCCAACTGCAACTACCAGTCGCTTAAAATTAGGCGGCATACGCTTTGGAATATTTGCACGTAATGTATTTTATGTGGCACCCAACTCTCCTATAGACCCACAACTTAATACTCAGGGAGCAGGAAACATAAGAGGCCTTGATCTTCAGGGAACTCCTAATGTAAGAAGTGTAGGTGCAAGCCTGAAAATAACTCTATAAAATTTTTTAAAAAAAATCTCATGAAAAGAATAGCATATTTATTTTTATTATTTATAACATTTGCATCCTGTAAAAAATTTCTTGATGTAAATACAACACCTAATAACCCTGTTTCTGTACCTCCCTCTACTATTTTACCTACAACAACAATAGGCCTTGCATTTGCAAATTCAAATGACCTGTGCAGAGCTACTTCTGCTTTGGTTCAATATATTGCAGGTGTAGCTAACCAAACAGCAGCGTATGATGTATACAACCTGGATGGCAGTTTTGATAACCAATGGAATGGGGAGATTTATGGCAATACACTTAACGATCTTCAAATATTAATTGACCAGAATTCTACCAGCAGTCCGGCTTATTCAGGTATAGCCAAACTGGAAATGGCCTATGTCTATTCTATGGCTACAGACATTTGGGGAGATGTGCCTTATTCACAGGCCGCACAAGGATTAAAATTTGCTGCTCCACGTTTTGACAAACAGGAAGACATTTACCAGGGTAACCCTGCTCTCAATATTACAAGTTTATTTGATCTTGTTAAAAGCGGGTTGGCAGATATTGCCAAAACCCCTAACCTTCTATCACCCGGTTCTGATGATCTGGTTTATAAAGGAGACCTGACTAAATGGGCAAGAATGGGAAATACTTTACTATTAAAATTTGCTATTCAGATATCAAACAAAAATCCGGCTTTAGCAACTTCTACTATTGCCAGTGTAATTACCGGTAATAATTATATTAATACCAATGCTCTTGATTTTGAAGTACCATTTGCAGCTACGGTTGGAAATCAAAACCCAATATATAACTTTGATAATGTGAACAGGTCAGGCGACCAAATGCTTAGTGCAAGATTATTAACACTTGAAAGAAACCTGAATGATACGATCAGGCTTTCTAAATTCTTTACAAAGCCCCTTTTACCTGGTGGAGCTACCGGTACGCCAACTTTTGTTGCTTTTGACAATGGTGCTACCTCGGCTGTACCGCCGTTATCTATCACGGTTGGCGGTAATACTACTTATTTTTTAAGATCAAAATATGGTACTTATTTAACCGGTGCTGCTGAGCCTTTGACCACAACTACTCCAGGTGGACAGGCTCCTATCAGAATATTAACTAATGCACAAGTTCAGTTTATTCTTGCGGAATCTGCTTTAATACTGGGAACAACAGGGGTTGCAAATACTTATTACCAGGCGGGTATTACAGCGTCAATGCAAAAGGTTGGAATGACTGCTGCAGAGATCACAAATTATTTTGCAACCAATCCTGCTGTTGTGATACTTAGTGGTACAACAGAAGAACAACGTCTGCAGATAATCACGCAAAAATATATTTCATGGATCGGGAATGGTATAGAAGCTTTTAATGATTACAGGAGAACAGGCTATCCTGTTTTAACTTTGGTAAATAATGCTGCCGGTGATAATCCAAATGTTATCCCAACCAGGTTGCCTTACACAACCACTGAACTTTCATCTAACCCTAATGCACCTAACCCCCGCCCAAAAACCGATGTAAAACTTTGGTTTGCTAAATAAATTGATATATTCAAACAGATAATAAAAAATTATGAAAAAAAATATGAGATTCTTATCATTCCTGCTTTTAACAGTGATAATGATAAGCTGTAAAAAAGAAGATTTTAATGGCTTGAGTGATATTAGACCTGCGGTTCCGGTTACAGTAACTAATGCAATAGATTTTAGACCTGAACCAACTGTTAGCACATCAATAGGTGGAGGCGGTGCAATTCAGATTATACTTGCAATCCCTGCCAGCACAGGCAGAACAATTAAAGAAATAACTAAAGTTGCAACCAGCACATCATATACACAAATACAAAGTATGGGTACAACAGGCTTTTACACAAGTGCTCCCATACCTGTAAATAGCACTACTTATACATTTAATACTACCTTGGCGGAATATGTTGTAAAAGGTCCGGGTACAATTCCACCTGTTTCTGCGACAGTTGGTACTGAGTTAGCAAAACGATTTTATTTTTTAATTACCTTAGATGATGGATCGCAAATTATACCGGAGTCGGTAAGAGTGCTTGTGATGAATTAATAGTTCCCGGTTTACAATAAAGTTTTACGCTCCGGCTAACAGGCCGGAGTTTTTTTTACATGCAAATTTATTACTTTAATACCTCAGCTAACTTTTGCTGCAAAGCTTCTCCCCGTAATACTGTTGCAATAATTTTGCCTTGTGGGTCTATTAAAACATTGTATGGAATTCCGTCAAAACCGTACAGCCCGACAGCGGCGCTGTTAAAGCGTTTTAAATCGCTGATCTGTTTCCAGCTAAGGTTATCATCTTTAATGGCCTTAAGCCAGTCTGCTTTATCCTCATCCAGGGAAACGCCTAAAATTGTAAAATTTTTATTTTTGTATTTATTGTAAGCTGCTACAACATTAGGATTTTCGCCACGGCAGGGGCCACACCAACTTGCCCAAAAATCTACCAAGACATATTTGCCTTTCAACTGGCTTAACGAAAATGGTTTTCCTTCCGGGTCATTCATTGTAATATCAGGTGCAAGGCTGCCTATGGTTGGAAAATTACCGTTGGTAGCTGCCGCCTGGGGTTGGTTTTGCTGCGCCATCATTTGATCAAACTGTGTTACCAGCGAAGCGATGCCCTGGTGATTGGGGAAACGTTTTGCAAGAGCAGGAATACTTTGTTTCAATACACCGGGGTCTATACCTTGTGTATATCCTAATGCAAACATAGCAACAACGGGGTCAGGTAAAGTGTCTATTGCTTTTATAATATATTTTTTAAAATTGGCTGAAATTTCATCCAGTTGGGTTGTTTGTACCATCACCATACTATCATTGTTTGTGGTAGCTTTTAAACTTTCTAATTTTGAAGAGGCTTCTACGAGAGCCTTACGACGGCTATCAATATCAACCAGAAAATTCCTGAAAATATGATTGGCAGGAGTATTAAAATCTGGCCCCTGCAGGCTAACATCTTTTATGTCTGCGTTAAATTTTATTTCAGGTTGATCGTTGATAAAAATGAATCCACTTTCCACTTTTTCTAACCTTAGCCGGTATAAGCCTTCTTCTGGAGCTAAAGCAGATAGAGAAAATTTTCCATTTTTTAATTCTGCAGTATCTAATACTTCCGGATTATTTTCACTAAAAAAAAGTTGTTCCAGGTAAATCTTTTGATTTTCTACATTTTTAATTTCGCCAGTTACCGTAAATCTTCCTTTTTCTTCTTTGGTATTGCAGGAGGCTATGCTGATAGCAATTATTATTACTACAATGCTCTTTTTTAAATGGTACATTTTTTTGATTTAATTATGTGTTTTAATATTTTGAAGTTTTATACTGTATTGATGTGCAAGAGTGCCCTTCGTTCTTCAGGATAAACTCTACCTGTGAAGTTGATAATTGGAATATACCGGGTTAAAAAATAATATTTTTATATTTACCTGATTGCTAATTATTTAATTTCTCTGCTAATAATTTATTTACTAACTGCATATCTGCTTTTCCTTTACTTAGTCTTTTTACTTCGCCGGCAAAAAGGCCTTGCAGATTTTTTTTACCTGCTTTATATTCTTTTACTTTTTGCGGCATAGCTTCTATTACGCTTTCCACCCAGGCTTCTATTGCCCCTGTATCACTCTCCTGTAAAAGATTAAGTGCTGTAGCAATTTGTAAGGGATTTTTTTCGGGTTCAGCAATTAAAGCCTGTAAGATCTTGCCTGATGCATTATTAAAACTTACTTGTCCAGTATCAGTCATGTTTATTAAAGCCCCAATAGCTGCAGGTTGTAGAGGGAATTGTGACAAACTGATATTGTTTTCATTGCAGTAAGATCTAAGGGGGCCAATTATCCAGTTGGCAACGGCTTTATAATTACTGCTGTGTTCTATTAGCTGTTCAAAAAGATCAGCATCTTCTTTATCACCGCAGATTACTGCAGCATCGTATACAGATAATTTGTATTTGGCTGTATATTTTTGTTGAAGCGTGGCAGGTAAAACAGGCATGCTATCCTTAACGGTCTGTATATATTTTTCCGAAATAAAAAAGGGCGGCAGATCTGGTTCAGGAAAATACCGGTAATCGTCGGCTTCTTCTTTGCTTCTTAAGGCAAATGTCGTATTGCTGTCTGCATCAAAACTCCGGGTTTGTTGTATGACGGGTTGATTATTTTCTGTGAGTTCAATCAAGCGTTCTGCTTCAGCCTCTATAGCTTTTTTTACATTGCGGATGCTGTTAAGATTTTTTACTTCCACTCTTGTATTCAACCGGGTTTCCCCTTTTAACCTGATGGAGATATTAGCATCGCAACGCATGCTGCCTTCTTCCATGTTACCATCGCAAACGCCAATCCATCGTACAAGCTTTCTCAATTCTGTCAGGTAAGTGTAAGCTTCATCTGAACTGTGTAAATCAGGTTCTGTTACAATTTCCAGTAAGGGCATACCAGCCCTGTTTAAATCTATGCAGGTATAATTTTCATCAATATCATGAATGCTTTTACCTGCATCCTCTTCCATGTGAATACGGTTAAGTTTCACTTTTTTTTCGCCATCAATCGTTTGTATGGCCAGGTAGCCACCTTTGCAGATAGGTGTGGTATGCTGGCTTACCTGGTAGCCCTTTGGCAAATCTGGATAAAAATAATTTTTACGGGCAAAATAATTATGCTGCTCTATCTGGCAATGCATGGCAAGCCCAAGTTTTACGGCAAGTTCTATTACAGCTTTATTCATTACCGGCAAGGTGCCGGGATGTGCCAGTGAAACAGGACTTACCTGCGTATTTGGTTCGCCACCAAACGCAGTGCTGTCTGCACAAAATAATTTGCTTTTGGTCAGTAATTGTGCATGTACTTCCAGGCCAATGACTACCTGGTATTTATTCTTTATTATCACCGGGCAAAAATACAATCATTTTTTTTGAGGGAAAAGAGTTTGATGGTAAGGAATGCTTAAATTATTAAAAGGTTACACTTTAAAGAAAAGGGTAACCTCTCACCAAAAAAAAGCACCGGCGTTAGTGCCGGTGCTTTTTAGTTTTTATTCATGGCTATAAATTCGCTGTTTTTAATTTCTTCGGAATTTTTATGGTGAAATTCATTTCGCTGCCATTACGTTTTGCTTTTACCGTGTAAGAAGCCTTTTCTGCATTTTCATGTAACTGCATTCTTGCCTCATCGGTATTGGTTACTTTACCAGTACCAATTTCTGTAATGATATCATCCTTTTTAAGCCCCGCCACTGCGGCGGCAGAGCTATCCTCTACGTCTAATATCTTTACACCATTACCCTCATCTGTATCCTGTATTTTAAGCCCCAATTTTTGACGACGCATAAAATAATCCTGGTTAAAATTTTCTATATCTATTCCCTCACCAGGCACATTATTCCATCCCTGTATTTTTGGGAATGACTGGCTACCGGGAACTTTTGGCATAGAAAAAGTTTTAAAACCACCTTCAGGAGTAGTATAAGAAAAACTTTTCATACCTGAGTTCTTACGCTCCTGCAAAATTGCTTTCACTGATTTATCTTTCCCATTTCTTTTGTAATATACTTTTACTTCTTCTTTAGGCTTCATACTGCTTATTACTTCTGATAATATTTGCGGCCCGTCTATTTTTTTATCGCCCACTTTTGTAATAATATCATCTTTTTGTAAGCCGGATTTTTCGGCAGCGCCTCCTTTTGTAACTTCCGTTATAATGGCACCATCATCTGCTTTTTCAGTATTTACCCCTAAAAAAGTTTGTTTCATACCGGGTGCCATCATACCCTTAAACCCGTCTGTGTTGAAATTGAAACTCATGTTATCCAGGTCACCCAGCTCCATGAGCCTGTTTCCATCCCGGATCATTATTTTCTTTTTGTTTATGGTAATTTCCTCATCTTTAAATTCTGCCAAAGGTTTACCATTTATCAAAACTTTATCGCCGGTTATCTGCACAGTAATGTTAGCATCCTTATCGCCTCTTTTGCGGATAACTATTTCCTCTGTTTGCTTTTTATTGTCGCTGGAGCCAGTTCCTTCCTGTGCCATTACTTTATAACTGAAGGCGGCAAACAGCCAGGGCAGAAATGCAAAAATGATTTTTTTCATGTTTTTAAAATTTATGTACGAAAGTTTTAGTACATCAAAACTAATGGTATTAATTCAATTACGAAACTTTTCGCAAACTATTTTTTTTCTTTAACAAATTGTTGGGGCAAGGGGCTTATGGCTTCATAAGTTTTCACCAGGCAATTGTCTATAATGGATTCACCTACAAATAGCATCCCTATTTTTTTCAATACATCTGTGAGCTGGTATTTTCAATATGGGTACGGCCGAAGATCGATTTTAAATGTAAATGTTGAAAGCCTTCTAAAATAATGTGCATGAGTTATTGCACAAAGGTTACACCTTTTGACAAGGGGTAACCTTTAAATTAATCCTTTCACTTTTTCTATCAGCCCTGCAAAGCCGCTTACGTCCAGTCCGCCAGCAGTTGCAAGATTTTTTTGGCCGCCACCACCGCCATTTATAAGCGGGCTTACAATTTCTTTTATAATTTTTGATGCCTCAATATTTTTAGCAGCTATCACAGTATCGCTGATGCCAATGGCAACATGCGCTTTACCGCCGATATTGCTGCACAAGACTACCAGGTGATCATGTAAATGGTGTTTTAAATCGAAACATAATTTCTTAAGTGCATCTGCATTTGGTACTTCTATTATTTGGCCAATGAAAGTTACGTTATTAATTATTTCATCTTTTTGCAGCAGCTCGTTTCTTATACCCACCAATTGCCTTGCCTCCAAAGATTCAATTCTTTTGTTTAGAGAAGTGTTTTCTGCCAATAGATTTTCTATTGCTTTGCTGCTGTCTTTAGGATTTTTTAATAAGCCACGTATAGCAGCTATTTCGCTGAAGGCTTCATCTATAAGCTGCTCTGCAGCATAACCGGATACCGCCTCAATTCGCCTGACACCGGCAGCTACGGCGCTTTCACTCTTTATTTTAAAATACCCAATCTCGCCTGTATTTCCCACATGGGTGCCACCGCAAAGCTCAATCGAATAACCCGGGTCCATCATAACAACTCGTACAATATCGCCATATTTTTCTCCAAACAAAGCCATGGCACCTGAAGCAATTGCTTCATCTTTATGCATGCTTTTTATTACCACCGGAATATTCTGCCGTATTTTTTCATTTACCAGTTTTTCTACTCCTGCCAGTTCCTCATCAGTAACTTTTGCAAAATGAGAAAAATCGAAACGGAGATGCTCTTCATTTACGAGGCTACCTTTTTGTGCAACATGTTTACCCAAAACCTGGCGCAATGCTGCATGCATTAAATGCGTAGCGCTATGGTGAACCATGATGTGCCTTCGTCTATCGGCATCCACTTTTGCAATTACCTCAGCCGAAAGATCTGCAGGAATATTTTCTGCAAAATGAATAATGAGGTCGTTTTCTTTTTTGGTATCTGTAATAGTTAATGGTTGATTGTTGATGGTTAGTAGCCCGGAATCTCCTACCTGGCCACCGCTTTCGGCGTAAAAAGGAGTGCGGTCTAAAACAATTTGATATAGCTCTTTTCCTTTGCCGGTTACTTTACGGTACCGTAAAATTTTTGTTTTTGTTTCCAAAGAATCATAACCAACAAAACCATTACTATTACCCTCGTTTACAATTTGCCAGTCTTCTGTATCCATGGCAGTTGCAGCACGGCTGCGGTTTTTTTGTTGTTTTAATTCCTCTTCAAATTCATTCATATCAACTGTCCAACCAATTTCATTTGCCATTAATTGCGTCAGATCAATTGGAAACCCAAAAGTGTCATTCAATTCAAATGCAAATTTTCCTGCAATTATTTTCCTCTGTCTATAATCCGTAAAATCATTTCTTAATTTAATGTACTCAGAAGTTGTTTTTAAATCTTCTATATGGTCTTCAATATTCTCCATTATTAATGAATTATCAGATATCCCACTTTGAGTATAAATAAAAAATTTTTTTATGCCCAGATCAATTGTCCTTAAAAATGCATCTTCTTCTTCCCTGATCACTTTAGCAACAAAATCCTGTTGTTTAGAAAGCTCCGGAAAAACATCTTCAAATTGTTTTGCAATTACAGGTAGTAATTGATGCAGCAATGGCTGCTTATAAATTAAGTAAGAATAATAATAGCGAACGGCACGGCGAAGAATGCGGCGTATAACATAGCCTGCGCCTGCGTTTGAAGGTAATTGACCATCGGCAATACAAAAGCTGATCGCCCTTATATGGTCAGCAATAACCCTGAAAGCAATACTTTCTTTATCATCACCTGCAACGTATTTTTTACCCGTAATTTTTTCTGTTGCTTCAATCGTTCCCCTAAAAACATCTGTATCGTAATTGCTTTGTTTATTCTGCAGCACCCGAACCAATCTTTCAAAACCCATCCCGGTATCTACATGTTTTGCCGGCAGGGGCTCCAGGCTGCCATCTTTTTTACGGTTGTATTGTATAAATACATTGTTCCATATTTCTATTACCTGCGGGTGATCATTATTAACCAGCGTAGCACCACTTATCAATTTTTTTTCTTCATCTGTCCGGCAATCGGCATGTATTTCTGTACATGGGCCGCATGGACCAGTATCACCCATTTCCCAAAAATTATCTTTTTTGTTACCTAAAAGAATATGATCTTCCGGTACATATTTTTTCCATTCGTTAAAAGACTCTTCGTCTTTGGGCAGGCCTTCTTTTTCATCGCCTTCAAATACGGTAACGTATAAGTGCTCTTTAGGAATTTTATAAATTTCCGTTAATAATTCCCAACTCCAGGCAATGGCTTCCGGCTTAAAATACCCGCCTGCCGGGCGGGCAGGATCGCCAAAGCTCCAGTTGCCCAGCATTTCAAACATAGTGTGATGGTAAGTATCTACACCTACTTCTTCCAGGTCGTTATGTTTACCGCTTACTCTTAAACATTTTTGGGTATCGGCTACACGCTGGTGCGGCGCAGGCTTATTGCCAAGAAAATAATCTTTAAACTGGTTCATACCGGCATTGGTAAACAAAAGCGTGGGATCGTTTTTTATAACAATGGGTGCCGAGGGTACAATGCTATGTTGCTTTGCTTTAAAGAAATCAAAAAATTGTTGCCTTATTTCCGGAGCCGTCATCATATTTGCTATTGTTTGAATGGGTTGCTTATTGTTATTTATCGGTTTATATTTGTGTGCTTTGATAAAAGTTGAATAATGGTATTAGTACAAGAGTGCGACGCCAATGAAGTTGAAAAATGTTGCCGGCGCTGGTAACAAAATAAAATTACCCCGATCTTATTCAGGCAGCAAATTTAAGTAATTAAGCATGAGTTTTACGGGCCTCTTTGATGGCTTTTGCATTTTATGAAAAAAATAAAATACTATTATAACACACATACGCTGCGGTATGAAAAACTAATAACCCCTTTACGGGTAAAGCTGCTGCGTTTTTTTGCCTTTCTTTCGGCGTTAATGGTAAGCTCTGCTATTATTATTTATTTATACAATCGTTTTTTTCCGAAGCCAACAGATATTGAAAGTAAAAGAAAGTACGAGGTTTTAAATGAACGCTATGGTAGCATAACGGATAAAGTAAAAACCCTGCAGGAGCAAATGGCCACGCTGGAAAAAAGAGACAATGAAGTTTACCGTTCTATTTTTGAAGCAAACCCGCTGCCAGACAGCATGCGGGCAAAGGAAATGGATAAGAAAAAAGAACTGGATAAAGTAAATGTGATAAGTGATGATATTATAGGCAGAGATATAAATGAGCAGTTGAATAATATTTCTTCGAGAGCGGCATACCAGTTTAAAAGCTATGATGGCATTGAAAAACTCATCCAGAACCAGGGAGCAAAGCTTGCCTGCATACCGGCAATACAGCCAGTGAATAATAAAGAACTTACGAGGATAGCGAGTGGGTTTGGTATGCGGATACATCCCATTTACGGCATTGCAAAAATGCATTATGGGCTTGATTTTACTGCCCCGCAGGGCACACCTATTTATGCCACCGGCGATGGCACGGTAACTACTGCCGGAATGGGCACAGGTACGGGTAATCATGTGATCATAAATCATGGCTATGGTTACGAAACGGTGTATATGCACATGGTACGCATAAAAGCCAGGGACGGGCAGCGTGTGAAACGGGGCGAAGTTATTGGGTGGGTAGGTAGTACCGGCGCCAGCACAGGACCGCATTGCCATTACGAGGTGCACATTAATGGCAGCCCTGTAGACCCGGTTTATTTCTTTTATAATGATTTGAATGCAGAACAATACGACCGCCTGCTGAAAATAGCAGCAACAGGTAGTGCAAAAAGTTTTGATTAATTTTAATACATGGAACTTCATCAATCAGCTTTAAATTTTGATTTTGCACCGGAAGAAAAAAAGCCGGGGAAGAAAGCTGTGCAGGTTGAGGAGGTTTCAAAAGTTGATAAAGTAGAAAAAGTAAATAAAGTAGATGATGAAGTAAGGGAGCTGGAATTTTTATCTGCAAAAGAACCAGCGAAAGAACAAAGAATTAAAGTAATAAAAGAAAGGAAGTCAACAAGAGGTAGAATGAAACTGAGCGATATGAATGCAGAGGTTGGCCTGATAGAAGTTCCATCAGATGAAATTTTATTTCAGAAAAGTTATTACAGTATTGGTTCCGTTTCAAAAATGTTTAAAGTAAATATTTCGCTGATACGGTTTTGGGAAAATGAATTTGATGTGCTTAAGCCTAAAAAAAATGGTAAGGGAGATCGTCACTTCAGACCGGAAGACGTGGTAAATCTGAAGCTGATTTATCATTTACTGCGGGAAAGAAAATATACGATAGAAGGGGCGAAAGAATTTTTAAAGAAAAATAAAAAGGCCGCAGAAAATTTTGACACGATTGAAGCATTGCAAAAAATAAAATTATTTTTAAACGAATTAAAAGCTAATTTTTAGCCTAGGCCACCCTCCCTCTTTCAGAGTAATAAACCAGAAGAATGAAAAAGTTTTTTTTGATTTCAGTAATTATCATAACCAGTGCCAGCCTGATAAAAGCACAAACACCTTACACTTCCAGCAAAGATAGCGCTCACCCGGAGGTTAAGATTCTTAATGGAGTTATTTCAAAATATATATTACAAAATGATGCTTCCTTTGGTTGGTATGCCAGTAACCAGAATGCCTATAAACCGGATGCAGCCGTACTGAACGCAATGGAAGCGGCTAAAAATAAATTTCAGTTTGTAGTATTTGGTGGTACCTGGTGTGAGGATACGCAATTTATTTTGCCTAAGTTTTTTAAACTGCAGGAGCAGGCAGGTGTAGCAGATAATAACATCAGTTTTTTTGCCGTAAACAGGGAAAAACAAACACTCGGAAATGTTGCATCGGCTTTTAAAATAATAAACGTGCCTACTATTATTGTAATGAAGGATGGAAAAGAAGTAGGCAGAGTAGTAGAATACGGAAAGACCGGAAAATGGGATAAAGAACTGACAGATATACTGCAGTTATTTTGAAAATGCAATGATTAAATAATAGAATTAGTATTTGCCGGTGCACCTGCATCGGCATCTGTATTAAAAATATTTACACTGGCTGAGGAGGCCGGGAATTCTACATTTTGCGCAGTCCTTATTTTTATCAACTCAATATTGATATCCTGTTTCAGCAAATTAAAATCATTCATAAGAATGTGGCCGGTAAAAAATTCCAGGGTGGCTGTAAGCCCATTCTTATTGTATTCGTTTAAAAAGACGGTAAAGCTTTCTACAATTTCTTTTTTATTTTCCATCATTTCTTTTACCGAGGAAATAAATTGCTGAGCAGTGTCAAGGGAAGTTTTTTCAGACATTTCCAGTTTTATCTCTGCCCGGCGCTGGTTTCGCATACTCCAGTTATCAACCACGCTATCTACCATTTGTTTATTAGGTACGGTAACAAGGGTTTTGTCTGCGGTGCGTATCCTGGTGCTGCGAAGGCCTATCCGCTCTACTTTGCCGGAAACGTTATTTACTTTTAAGGTATCGCCGGTAAAAAAAGGTTTATCAAAAAATATAATAAAAGAAGCAATCAGGTTTTCCAGGCTTTCTTTTGCAGCAAGCGCCAGTGCGGCGCCTACAATACTTAAACCTGTAAGTAAAGTGCCTATATTCTGATTAAAGGCGGCTTTTATAATTAAAAAAATACCAATGATATTAATGAGAACTTTTAAAAAATCCCGGAAAAAAATAACCAGCTGATCATCACTTTTATGATCAGTATGACTGGCTTTTTCATGAAGTATCAGTGCAATAAAATCTATAAGGCGTACTACGAGCTGGATGAAGGAGATAATTATTAAAACGATACCGGCTTTTTGTAATATCCCGTCAAACGAATGATGATAAATTTTAAAATTAAATTGTTCCGGAAAATTTAATTTATCAATAGCAAAAACGGCAACAGTTACAGCAATAAACCAGCCCAGGGGTTTTACAGTAAGAGAAATAAATTTTTGTTTTTCAATTGTGTTCCAGGTTTTTTTTACAAACCTGTACAGTAGCGTAGCTACAGAATGTGAAAGTAGTTTTCTGAAAAGCAATACAGCTAATATAGTTACCAGTACTACGATGTAACTTCTTATCGTATTTTCAAAATAAACTTCATTTAAAAAATCCATGCTGATGCAATTGCAGTGTATAAATTATTTTACGTTGTAAATTTCCACCCCTTCTTTTCTTAGTATATAAATTTTACCATTGATGGCTTTAATATTCAGGTTATCATTAAAATGAGCAGGAATAGTATAGCTCTTAAGATTAAGTGATTTTAATTCGTAGCTATACAGTTTGTCATTTGCAAAACCGTATAAATTGCTGTTAGAGATAGCAATGTGTTGCCAATGTAAAAAGGGTAAATTATTTTTCAGGGTGCCGTAATAATCAAAAATAAAAAAGCCTTTACTTTCATCGTACAGGTACACGAAATTATCCTGATCAGTTATTTGTGTTGGAGACGGCACCGGGTCAAATAGCTGGCGCCAGTCGGTAGTTTCCAGTAATACTTTTCCATCATCGTCAATTTTTTTCAGCTTAAGATCCTGTTCATCAAAGAGCCAGATATTGTTATCGTAAGATGTGGCCAGGGCTTTTACGCTGAAGATGCCCATCTTTCTAAAGTCAATGCTATTGCGGAACGTAAGCAGCCTGTCCAAAATTACCACAGTAGAAAAATTTTGATAGTAGACCAACAGTTTAAGCGGATTGCTGACATCTATCATGGAAGGGTTACCGTATTTTTTTACATCATTGAAAACCGCCACAGAATCGCCATTTGCATTTATTTTTTTTAACTGGTTACCGGCGGTTATTAAATAAATATTATCCAGCACATCTACATCCATGTATAAATAATTGCCCGGTATAAAATTTTTATGCAGAAAAACACTGTCATTACCTATCGAATTATGATAGGTAGAATCAGAGTTGTTTTTTATTTGCGCCATACTGTTAGTGCAGTAAAAGCCCAGCAGCCAAATAAAATATATAAAGTGTTTTTTCAAATCTGGTTTTTGTAATATTTTAATAAGAGTTGTTCTCCATCAAACTCAGCATAGCTAAAATATTTTATCCAGTCACCCAGGTTAATATACCTGCTGGTTTCGCTAAGTTTAAAATCAATAGGTAAATGCCTGTGGCCAAAGATAAAATAATCATACCGCTGCCGCTGTAAAATTTCTTTGCAGTAAATGATCAGCCATTCTTTGTCTTCGCCCAAAAATACTTCATCTGTCTGCCCTGTTTGTGCCCGGCTTTTTTTGCTGAAATAATTGGCGATCCCCATACCAACATTAGGTGGTAATATGCCAAACACCCATTGGCAAAATTTATTTCTGAATATTCTTTTTATAAACTTATAACCATGATCGCCCGGCCCCAGGCCATCACCATGGCCTACCAGGAATTTTTTTCCGTAGAAGTCAAAAGGGGTGGGCTCAAAATAGACCGGAATATTTAATTCCTTTTGAAAATAATCTTTCATCCACATATCATGATTACCTACAAAAAAATGAATGGGTATGCCGGCATCAGTTATTTCTGCCAGTTTGCCCAGTATCCGTGTATAACCTTTTGGCACCACTTGTTTGTATTCATACCAAAAATCAAACAGGTCGCCTACAATAAAAATTACGGCTGCATCTGCTTTAATTTCATCGAGAAAGGCAATGATCTTTTTTTCCCGCAAAAGGCTGCTTGATGCATCGGGCGCACCCAAATGAAAATCTGAAAGAAAATATATTTTTTTTGAAGTTGTATTCATTCATCGTCAAATAAAGAATCAGGCATTGAGTTGTGAAGTACTGTTAATTCTGGTAACAGCGTATTTAATTCATTTGTAATAATATCCCATAATATCTGATGATCTATACCAAAATAGAAATGAACAATTTTATTTCTAAAATCTTTTATCAATCTGAAGGGAATGGTTGTATTTTTTCTTTTAAAAGATAAATATAACCGGGAAACCACTTCACCCATAACAGTGAAATTCATTATTACAGCATCTATTACCAGCTGACTAGATAAGAAATTATCCAGAGTAAATCCATTAGTATACTGTTGAATTCTTTGAATTGAAATGATAATGTCTCCAATAAGTAATTTCTCACTTCTGTCAGACATAAAGCAGATCTTTTTCCAGGTATTTAAAATAGTGTTCTTTAACCCCGTTTCTTGAGACAAGGTCAACCTTCTTTTTAAGAATATTTTCCAACCTGTAAGACAAGTCAATAAATGCTATCGCTTTTGGTTCGGCCATTTCAACCATAATATCTACATCACTGTTTTTTTTATTGTCCCCACGGCTGTAGCTTCCAAAAAGCGCAAGGCTTTTGATTGGGTAGGTAGTAAACAACTCGCCCTTGTGTTCTTTTAATATGGAAAGAATTGCATTCATTTGTTCAAATTTAAACAATTATCCAGCACATAGCTAATCTCACGTTAGGGTTGATTTTTTTGCTGAAGAAATTTTAATATATCGCCGGTAATAATTTCCTGCATGCCATCTACACTTCCATTAAACCAGTATATCCAGGTTAATGAAGAAATCCCATTTTGAAAAGCTTCAACCATTTCTCTTTTATATAATGGCTTTTCTCCAGCTTCCACATTTAATCCTTCATAATCATCCAACTGGTCTATTGCCCACTTAAATTCTTCCGGCTTAATTACAGCATATAATTCGCCGGTAATAAAACTATCTTGAGAGGGCACGGCTACAGGCTGTACGCCATTATCGTAAAATTTTCCTTTTACAACTGCTTCTCCCAGTAAATGAAAATATTGTGTGAGATAGCCGTAGGCAGGATTGCGAAAGCCGCTTCTTAAAGAGCCATATACGAATAGTTGATAAGTGGATGTATTCATGGAATGAGTATTTTAAAAGGATTAAAATAGATTAAGCCTCTACCAAAAAACAATATACTTCTTTTGGCCCATGTACCCCGGTTACCAGTGTTTTTTCAATATCGGCTGTGCGGCTGGGGCCACTTGCAAAAGTTATAAAAGAAGGAAAGTCTGCGGCATATTTTTCTTTTAAAAAAAGCAACGCATCTTTTACATCGTACAGCATCTGGCTGTTATTGGCAATACAGACATGTACGGGCGCATACACACTGGCGGTGCGGCCGCTTTGCTGTGCCGCACTCATTACAATACTACCGGTACGTGCCACCAAGTATTCGCAGCCGGTGATAGATACATCAGCTGTCGCCAGGTCTCCGTAGGGCTGAATGCCGGAGGCGGTAAGCAAGGGAATAAATTTATCTTCTTTACAATAAATATTAACCCAGCCTTTTTCTTTTATCAATTGATGCAATTGAATGTGCAGGTCAGTTTCATCTGCACAAAAGGCAAAATTGCCTTGTAATTTTACGAACTCCTCTGCAAAAACAACTGCATCATCATCATTGGATATTTTGTAAACAGATTGGCTACCTTCACTATTTGGAAAAGGCAAAGGCACTGGATTACTCAGTGCCTGCCGTATTTTTTTTAAAATATTTTCTTTAGCTGGTGATGTTGCCATGCGGTGTTTTTAAATAACCGGAGGGTGTTTTAATTCTTCAGCGATTGTCTCAGATGGTTCTTCACTTACTGCCATTTCTGGTTCTATATCCAGTATTTTTTTCTCTTCGTAAGGGCGCTTACCTATCAAAGTTTCTACATCACTTTTAAACAACACTTCTTTTACCAGTAATTCTTTGGCAAGTTTTTCTACCTCTTCTCTTTTTTCTACCAATAACGCTTTTGTTTTAATGTAAGCATCGTCAATTAATTTTCTTACTTCTTCATCAATCATTTTACCGGTTTCTTCACTGTAAGGTTTGGTAAAATAATTCTCTTGTGCCGGGTCATAAAAACTGATATTTCCCACTTTATCATTCATACCATATACCGTTACCATGCTATAAGCAATTTTAGTTATCTGCTGCAGATCGTTACTGGCACCGGTACTTATTTTGCCAAAGAAAATATCTTCACTCGCTCTTCCACCAAGGGTCATGCAAATCTGGTCTGTCAGTTGATCTATATTATAAAGATATTGTTCCTTAGGCGTGTATTGGGCGTAACCTAATGCGGCCGTGCCTCTTGGCACAATTGTAACTTTTAATAACGGGTAAGCGTGCTCTAGAAACCAACCACAGATAGCATGGCCTGCCTCATGGTAAGCAATGATCTCTTTTTCTTCTGGTGAAATGATCTTATTCTTTTTTTCCAGCCCACCAATTACACGGTCTATGGCATCCTGAAAGTCACTCATATCTACAGCATCTTTACTTTTCCTTGCTGCTATTAATGCGGCTTCATTACAAACATTTGCAATATCTGCACCTGCAAAACCAGGTGTTTGCTCTGCCAGTTTGTGAATATCAAGTTTTTGAGAAATTTTAATAGGGATAAGATGAACTTTAAAAATTGCTTCCCTTCCTACCAGGTCCGGGCGGTCTATAGTTATCTGCCTGTCGAAACGGCCCGGCCTTAATAAGGCATTATCTAACACATCTGGCCTGTTAGTGGCGGCTAAAATAATAATGCCCAGATCAGTACCAAACCCATCCATTTCTACCAGCAACTGGTTCAGTGTATTCTCTCTTTCATCATTGCTCATCATTACATTCTTTCCTCTTGCACGGCCTATCGCATCTATCTCATCTATAAAAATAATACAGGGTGCTTTTTCTCTTGCCTGCTTAAACAGATCCCGTACACGACTGGCACCTACGCCCACAAACATCTCAACAAAATCACTACCACTGAGGCTAAAGAAAGGCACCTGCGCCTCTCCTGCAACCGCTTTTGCCAAAAGCGTTTTACCGGTACCGGGAGGGCCTACCAGCAATGCACCTTTCGGAATTTTACCACCAAGTGCTGTATATTTTTTAGGATTTTTCAGGAAATCTACGATCTCCATCACTTCTACCTTGGCTTCATCAAGCCCCGCTACATCACCAAAAT
>JBDUCK010000211.1:0-6273 GCA_040003485.1 Ferruginibacter sp.
AATGTATTGTTGAGAATCTGCCGGTTGGCTTAGGAGAACCTTTTTTTAATTCTGCTGAATCATTGATAAGTCATGCAGTATTTTCTATTCCTGCTATAAAGGGAATTGAGTTTGGCGCCGGATTTAATGCAGCAAAAATGTTTGGTACAGAGCATAATGATGCCTTGGAAAATGCAGCAGGCAGAACAATTACAAATCATGCAGGTGGCATTGTCGGTGGCATTACCAATGGAAATGATCTTGTTTTCAGAGTGGTGGTAAAGCCAACTTCTTCTACACCAAAAGAGCAACAAACTTTTAACCTGGAAACAGAAAGCATAGAATCGTTTTCAGTAAAAGGCCGACATGATCTGTGCATTGCGTTAAGGGTTCCTGTTGTGCTGGAAGCAGTAACAGCTTTCGTATTGGCAGATCTTTTAATGCTGGAAAATAAAAATAAATTTTAAGTTTACTGCACCAGCATAACAGTGCCTTTTTCTTCTACAACTTTACCATTTCTGTCTGTGCCTTTTATCATCCAGATGTATGCGCCTATGGGTTGCTTTTTACCCCGGTAAGTACCGTCCCAGCCTTTTAGCCACTGGTTAGTTTCAAAAACCATTTCACCAAGGCGGTTAAAGATCCTGAAATATTGCGTGTTGGAAATGCCTGCAGGTACAGCTCTGAATATATCATTTAAGCCATCACCATTAGGGCTAAACGCATTTGGTAAATAATATGCAGGGCCATCATATACTTTTACAAATACTGTATCATAGCCGGTGCAACCTGCCACATCTTTAACCTCTAAGTAAAATCTCGTATCATTAAATAGCGTTGCCAGCGGATTTTGGGCAAAAGGATTATTCAATGGGCCGGCAGGTGACCAGGTGTAAACCGAGCCACCGCTGCCGTAAAGTTGGTGGGGCTTGGCTTTTACCGCATTGGTATCGTTCCCGGCAAAGGCAGGCACAGGGGGTTGTACAGTTACAACTGCTATATCAGATACAGAAAAATTACAGCCATAATTATCTTTTACGGTTAGCGTGTAGGGATAAATTCCTGGTGTGTCTGGTGATAAAATTGTTACAGAAGTATCAGGATCGTTTAAAAAATTATTAGGTGACCATGAGTATATCACCGGGCCCGAAGCATTGGAACTGCTTCCATGTAATATGGCTTTTGTTTTAAAACAGATCATCGTATCTCTGCCGGCATTTACCAACGGTTTATGTTTAATATTTACCCTGATTGTATCTTGCCTGCTGCACACGCCCCAGCGGGAATATAAAATATATTGAGATGTATCTAGAGAGGTTGCGCTGGCATTTTTTATAGTGTCGTTGTCTAATGTATTGGCAGAGACATTTAGAGCTCTCCATTTATAAACATTTGTTTCCGGGTTTGTTTGTGGTTCAAAAGTAACTGAGCTACCGGCACATACAGCAGTATCCGGCCCTAAACGCAGAAACATCTGATCGTTTAAAACCAATGCTGTACCTGCATTTGCCATGCAACCATTTGCATCTTTTACTTTAATGTTCGGGTATGCCGAGGGAATAAGCCCGGTAACTAAAGCCGCAGGTTTATAAGTTATACCGTTATCAATTGAATACTGGTAAGGCGTTGTACCACCTGTTGCGGTTAGAGCTATTTTGCCATCATTTCCACTACACGTAGGGTTTGCAGGATTGGCATTTAAAGTCAGTAATCCAGGTTGGATAACAGTTACCATAACGGCACCTTTACAGAAAGTTCCATTTAATCTTGCTTTTACTGAATAGGTATTGGGTGATACTGTAAAAACAGGAGAAGCCTGCCAGGTTATGCCGTCAATCGAATATTCTGCATTGGGTGCTATGGGATCGGTTACGGTTAGAGTAGCGTTAGCACCAAAACATGCTGGGGCATTTTGTTTAACCGCAACCGGAAGATTTGCATCTCTTGTTACAGTTACAGTATCTGTGGCAATAATATCAACTGCAGGGTCATCAAATTTTTGGTAGGTACTTTTTATAATGTAGGTAGCGGGATCTACCAACGGGCAAACATTTGGAAAAGAAGCATCCAGCTCCCCATTACGCATAGGGACAGTAGTACCTGTAGAAATAAGCGTTCCGCCTAAATCGAAAAGTTCTGTTTTTTTTAATAAAGATGGGCCACCTGTAGGTACAAAACGCCAGCTTTCATTTATACCCGTTCCACCCCATTGCCTGTCAGAGGCAGCACGGCCGGGAACCATAAAAGCATTTGAATAATTTTCATCCTGAATGCCAATCATAGCCCTCCCATCATTCCAGGATTTGCAGATTTGCTTATCCTGTATAAAAACTTCAATAATGCCAAGGGATTCATACAACACTATCTGGTAAGTATTGTCTATTAAGGCCGGGCAATTATACAACGGAATTTTATAAAAACTAAACACCCATCTGCGGTATGGCGCTGTGCCAGTAAGCGTATAACCAACGGTTGTTCCTGCGCTGGGATTTATATCACTATAGGGCCCCATTATCACCGACTTGTCATATAAATTACTGGGCAGGTTCTGGGGCCTTCCTGCGGTGGCGCTTAAAATCCCTCTGTTGTTTAAAATTCCATACTCTGCATCCTGAAATGCTTTACTAAGATCAAAAGTTACAACACCATTTGTATTGGCCACAACATTATTATAAATAAGGCCGTAAAAGGGAAAGCTGAAACCAATAGGGATAGTATCAGAATATTTATCATCATCTACAAAAGGTGTAAGTACACCGGGGGCACCGGGATCTGTATAGGGAGCATAACACCCGCCTGCTGAATTACTGATAGGATTTATTTTGTAAGAATTGCCCGGGCCTGTTATGTTGGGAATGCGGGCTTTTAAAGTGATACAATTTATAGAACAACTTATTAAAGTATCCCGGGTACAACTAAAAGAAAAACCAGTCTGTGCCGTGACCGTAACATGAACCGTAAAAAAAAACAGTACGAGTAAAATTTTCTGCATTGTCAGTAATAGTTGGTATAAACTATTATGAAGATAAATAAATTACCTAATCTGCCCGATTTTCATTGTGCTTGGGGGGTTAAAAATTCCATCTTACAAAGGCTTCCATTGCTGCATACTGTGTAAGGCCAAGCTGGGCGTACAGTTTGGCTGTATTTGCATTCCGTTCTTCGGCACGTTGCCAAAACTCCCTGTCATCGCTGCCCTGGAAGGGCACACTGTCTTTTTGTGATTGATGAATAAAAATACCGTGACGTTTTTTTACTGCCTGGTCGGGGCTCATGGGTATAGCCATTTCTATTTCGGTAATATCCCACTCCTGCCAGGCGCCTTTATAAAGCCACAGCCAGCAGTCTTTAACCCATAAAGCCTCACTGGCTTTTATTAATTTCAACGCTTCTATCACCACATCAAAACAAACTTTATGTGTGCCATGTGGATCGGCAAAATCGCCGGCACAATAGATCTGTTGAGGTTGTATTTCATTAAGCAGATCAACTGTAATTTTTACATCTGCTTCACTCATCGGATTTTTTTCTATAGTGCCTGTTTCGTAAAAAGGTAAATTCTGAAAATGAATTTGCTGATCTGTAAGACCCACATATTTAGCCGTAGCTTTTGCTTCGCATCTTCTTATTAACCCTTTTATGGCCCTGATATCTTCTGTATCTTTTTCGCTTGATTTTTTTATTTTTAAAAAAGCAATAGCTTCATCTAAAATTTTTTTGCTTTTGGTTTCATCAATATCAAACATATTTTCAAAGCCTACAGCAAAGTCAATAAAACGGGTTACGAATTCATCTGTAACGGCAATGTTGCCGCTGGTTTGATAAGCCACATGCACATCATGCCCCTGGTCGTGCAGGCGCATAAAAGTGCCGCCCATGCTTATTATATCATCATCCGGGTGAGGGGAGAAGAGTACCACTCTTTTTGGAAAAGGTTTACTTCTTTCCGGATGTTTATGGTTAGATGAATTTTCTTTTCCGCCTGGCCAGCCGGTAATAGAATCCCGGAGCATATAATAAACATCCAGGTTTATTTCGTAAGCGTTTCCTTTTTCTGTAAGCAAATCATTTAAGCCGTTGTCATTATAGTCTTCGTTAGTTAAACTTAAAACTGGTTTTTTAATTTTTAAAGCAAGATTGGTTACGGCACGTCTCACCATTGTTGCGGTCCACTCACACTCGCCGGTAAGCCATGGGCTTTTAAAACGGGTAAGTTCTGTAGCTGCAGGTTCATCAATAATAAAACTGCAGTCATCATGATTTTGTAAAAGAGATGCCGGTACATCTTCTGTAACGTCCAGCTCTGACGCTTTGTGTATAATGGCTGCCTTTGTTTGGCCCCATGCCATCAATATTATTTTTTTTGATTTTAAAATGGTACTGATGCCCATTGTAATTGCCATACGTGGCACCTGGCTCATATTTCCAAACTCGTATGCGTTGGCAATACGGGTGCTGTTATCTAAAGTTATTAATCTTGTTTTGCTGTAGATACTGCTGCCCGGCTCATTAAAACCAATATGACCATTTACGCCGATACCTAAAATCTGCAGGTCTAATCCTCCTGCTTCTTCAATTTGTTTTTCATAATCAATGCAATGTTCTTTTACTTTATCTTTTGCAATCATACCATCCGGCAGATGATAATTTGCCGGGTTAATATCCGTTTGCTCAAATAAATTTTTGCGCATAAAGTAATGGTAGCTTTGCAAAGCATCTTTATCCATCGGGTAATACTGATCCAGGTTAAAAGTTATCACGTTTTTAAAACTAAGCCCTTCCTGCTTATGCATACGCACTAAATGGGCGTATAAAGTTTTGGGAGAAGATCCTGTGGCAAGGCCGATAACCGCTTTTTTCCCTTCGCTCTCTTTTTGCTTTATAAGGTCTGCAATTTGCTGCGCTACAAAAGCAGAGCCTTCATTTGAATCTGCAAAAATCTTTACCGGAATTTTTTCTAACGAATCTGTGAGATCTATTTTAGTCATAAATAAAATAATGATGAAAGAAATAAAGTTAAGCGTTTTATTTTTTTTGTAGCAGGCAGCAAACCATTCACCGTCATCCTTGTGTCACTCCCTTGTACGGCAAACCACTGCTGAGCCTCATTTACAGCCATAGTAACTAAGCAAAGGCAAACGATTGCATAAAAAATAAAATCTGCCGCACCAAGGAGAATTCTTTGCCTTCAGCATTTTATTTCACCCGTGGGTAAGTGTATACTATGCTCTATTTGTAACGTGTAATTAACTGGCAATTTTAAATATCCTGTAAAACGAAAAGATAAAAAAGGTAAAAAGAAATTATTTTTTTCAGCATTTTAATAGCCTGGTATATCAGGTTACGGGAAGCCTGGTAATTTATCTGCATTACATCACTTACCTCTTCGTAATTTAAATTGAGGTAAAATTTTAAATAAATTATTTCTTTTTGGCGTGGAGATAGTTCCTGAATTGCAGCCTCCAGTTTTTCTTTTGTGGCTGCATCCTGTTCCCTGTTTACAATAAAATTTTCATGACTAAGCTCAAAGTTATTTTCGGTTGCAACAGGTATAAATAATTCTGCCTTATTGTTTTTTGCCATCATTCGTATCAGGATAAATTTAAAAGCTTTAAAAATATAAGCTTTTAAAGAAAGAATATCTGCCTTGCCTTTGGTACGCCAGATATCTAAAAATAATTCCTGTATGCTGTCTTCTACAAGCACATGATTTCCTGTTATTCTACATCCATAATTAAAAAGATCAGGGTAATAATTTTTGAAAACTGCACTAAAAGATTCTTCGTCGCCATTTTTAAATTGGTTCCAGAGCGAAGCGTCTCTTTCGTTATTATTTATTCCCATAAAATGCAGCAGTTAAAACTGAGACAGTTAAATAATGTTGCCAGCAATTAGTACAAATAGCAATACAAATAAACAAAAGCTTTATTACTTAAGGAGAAAATTTAAAAAAAGATTTAAAATAATGATTACAACAGTTTCTAATTATACACTTACTGTAATATATATATAATCATGCAAATAAATTTTAACCAGGTAGAGGATTTTTTAAACGACGACAGCTTTGTTTCGTGGGTTTATAAAACAGATGAAAAACATATTGGCGACTGGGATTCATGGATAGCTGCCAACCCTGCTAAGCAAGCCCTGGTAGGCGAAGCTGCAATGTTATTACGTAATCTCCAGATTAAAGAATCACCTGTAACCGACGAACAGTTAGCTGCCGCAGAAACAAGGCTCAGCAACGCTATAGCTGCTGAAAGAGAAAATAAAACTTCAGTAATAATTAATATA
>JBDUCK010000212.1:0-6268 GCA_040003485.1 Ferruginibacter sp.
AATACAGAAGAGGCAGGGTTTGATAATATTGTAAAATACGGTCTTGGACCTGAACTGTATTCATTTAATATTTTAAATGCGTTTAAAATTTATCTGCAGCAAAATAAATTATCTGCGTATAAAGTGCATATTAAGTTGGATACTGGTATGCACCGCTTAGGTTTTGAAGAAGGTAGTCTAGAAAAATTGTGTAGCGAATTAAAAGCGTCTCCACAATTTCAAATAGCGTCCGTATTTTCTCACCTGGTAGCAAGTGATGATCCGGCACATGATGCATTTACAAAAACGCAGGCAGATATTTTTTTTAAAATGGCTGCCGCAATCGAAGCAACTGTCGGGTATTCTTTTATAAAACATATTGCCAATACTTCTGCTATTCATCGGCATCCGCAATTACAATTGAATATGGTGAGGCTTGGCATCGGTTTGTATGGCGTAGATTCAAACCCTGAAATGCAGCAGCAATTAAAAAATGTGACCACGTTAAAAACGACCATCTCACAAATAAAACAGGTAAAAAAAGGGGAGAGTGTGGGTTACAGCAGAAAAGGAATTGTAGACAGGGATTCCATCATTGCCACGGTACGACTAGGCTATGCAGACGGCTATCCCCGGGTGTTGGGAAACGGTGCTGGTAAAATGCTTGTAAACGGGCAACTTACGCCTGTAACAGGAAATGTTTGTATGGATATGACCATGCTGGATATTACGGGTATTGAAGCCGCAGAGGAAGATGAAGTAATTGTATTTGGAGAATTATTACCCGTAAATAAAATAGCAATATGGGCCAATACCATCGCTTACGAAATACTTACCAATATTTCCCAACGGGTAAAAAGAGTTTATTTTGAAGAGTAGAGAAGCGAGGAGCCGAACTGATTTTTTCAATCAGCACCTGTCCCCCTATCCGCTTGTAGCCCCGCTCTTGCGGGGGCTACCGCTGCTATCGGGGCTATCATCTCAGCTGTATATTTTCATGGCAGCATTAATATCGGGGCCTTCATTACCAACACATAACTAAATAATTAACTAATAAGATGATTTTTCTCTCATCGGTAAAAACTTATCTTTGCCGTTCTAATTATGAAAAAAATACATTTAGGGATCATCATCGGCCTTGTGGTACTGGCAGATCAGCTTCTGAAGATTTATATCAAAACTTCTATTCCATTAAATACGGCTCATCATGTAGCCGGTAACTGGTTTCAATTATATTTTGTAGAAAACCCTGGCATGGCTTACGGCTGGAAGTTTGGCGGCAACTGGGGCAAGCTGGCCCTAACTGTTTTTAGAATGGGTGCTGTAGTATTTGGTACCTGGTACTTAGGCAGCATTATTAAGCAGCGCTATCATACGGGGTTTATTATTTGTGCTGCCATTATTTATGCCGGCGCTCTGGGTAATTTAATAGACTCCTGTTTTTACGGGATGATATTTGACAAAGGAATGGTTTTTGACCCACAGATAAATGAATATACAGGATACAACGGGTTGGCCAGCCTTGCAAAACATGGCTACTCTTCATTCTTACATGGCAATGTGGTAGATATGTTATACTTCCCCGTATTGCATGGTCATTTTCCTTCCTGGTTTCCTTTTTGGGGAGGCGAAGATTTTGAGTTTTTCCGTCCCATCTTTAATATCGCAGATGCTTCTATCAGTACCGGCGTTATTACTATTCTTGTTTTTCAAAAAAGATTTTTTAAACACCGCCACACTCACATAATTCAACATACGGTAGAAACAAAAGCGCTGGTAGATGATGCTTCACAGGTTTCATAAATAATCTATTGTTTTGCACGGCAAAATATTTTTATAATAAAAAAGGAGATCTTAATTGCAGATCTCCTTTTTATTTAAATTGTTTTTAATTAGCTTTTACCAGTTTTCGTTTTATAGTTTCGTTATTAAATGTTGCCGATATAAAATATACACCGCTGCTAAAACTACCAAGCCCGTCTATAATTGTTTTACTGTATCCTTTTTTAATGTTTTGGTTAGTATTTTTTATAACCTGCCCTTTATCATTAAACAGCATAACATTTAGTAGCCCATCTGCGGGAACTACCACATCTATATTTATTTTATCTCTAAAAGGATTCTCAATATTTTTTATATCAAAGGATAAGCCGGCACTCAATAAAACAAGACTACTGTATTTAAAGAGCTCATTTTCATTAACCATTTTAAGGCGATACCAGGCAGCACCATTTACAATCTCGGGGTCATTAAAATTATAGAATGCTTCGGGTAAATTTTTTCCATCCAGCCGGCCAATTTTTTCAAAAATTATTCCGTCATTACTTTTTTCAATATCGTAATATTTAATATCCTGTTCCCCACTTGTAGCCCAACTTAAATAACTTTTGCTGTTAGTAAGTGTGCCTTTAAAGCGGGTAAAGTTTCCGTTTAAAACAACACCGCAATCAATTACTTTTATCATCGTGGAGCTGCCATCATTAAAAGCACAATTACCTACAAGATTAGCAGCGGTAGTACCAACAATTACACGGTAATATTTACCGCTGTCTGCAGGCACAGCTAAAAATGCCGGCAGGTTAGTTACATATTGATATTGCCCGGCTATTAAAACAGGCGTTCCTACGCCCGAAGTTCCGGGGCCTACAAGATTGGTCCATATTGTTCCACCAACATTGCTTTTTTGCCATTGAAAAAATATATAATTGCTGTAGATACACCTTACTGTATCAGATAAATTTACCTGGAATGGCGCAGCCGCACAACCCAGTACAAGTGGATTATAATTCATTACTAATGAGGGTCCGCAATAAGCTACTTTAATATCATCTATTGCCCAGTCATTTCCACCGCCCCCCGGTGAATTATTTCTTATCGCAAAATTTGCCGTGGTTTGGGTGGGCTTAGTTAAAAATGTAAATCCATATTGTTTCCATGGCGCAACCCTGTCGTATTTTATATCTCCTGAAGTGAAGTAAGATAATCCATCAATTTCAAAAGTAAGATTAGGCCGCACACCTGATGAATCGTTACCGGGGTAAGGAATAAAACCTGCACTACCACTACCTCTTCCATTACTATCACAACTGCAGCGTGGGCAAAGGTTCCGGAACCAGGCACTAAACTCGTAATAAGTATTTGGGCACAGGTTTGATAAAGTTTCCTGGTAAGCCAGGTCTGTATTGTAACTTGCATTAACCATTACAAAATATCCATTACGTGAGCCCGGTGCCGCCGGTGGATTACCTAATGATGGTACGGCTGCTCCTGTGTGATCGCCACAAATATCCCAAAAACCAAATACCCTGTGCAATGCCGGGGATTCAGGCATGGGAGCAGCAGGATTGGTAAAACCATCAGCGCTGCTGTTATTTACAATTGCATAAAAATAATCGTTTGGTGTGCCTGTAGTCACATTGGTTTTAACGTAAGTTGTAGAAAACGCAAGTGGTGCAATCCGGTTTTGTTTGTTTCCGGATGCAAAAGTACCCAGCGAATCCGATGCAGCACTTATAGCAGTGCCATTGCTGCAATAGCCATTGTTCTTAAATAATAAAATTTTGTAAGTAGGAAAGGTTACGGTTGTCCACCCAAGTGCAGGTGTTACCATTTTGTACAGAACAGAACCACCAACAAAAATGGTGTCGCCATAACTGGCGCCTGCATTTATTTTTACCCGGTAACAAGCCATCATAATGCAATGAGAATTATAAAAGCTTGGCTTACTGGTGTCGGATCTTATTCTGCCTCCTTTTACTACATTGGCACCGTTGCCAAGGTTCATGGTAATGTTACCGCCAGCATTAGTACCTGCATCAAGATCAGTTGCATCAGTAAAGGGGCCTTTATAAGTAATGCCCTGGTTGGTGGCAATCCGCATACTGCCCGGTATATAAGTTGTTTTTGCAGGTACCACATCAAATACCTGTACGCCGTCTATGGCAGTATAAGTCACCTGTTTTATAACGGCTATGGTTACACGAATTTCAATAGTGTCGCCGGGGTTAAAAGTGCCACCGGTATTTAATTTACTCATATTGGCAAAACTTTTACCAATGTCTACCCGGCTTGTTCCCTGCGCTTTTGCTGTTTTGTAGGTTAAAAGACTAAAAACAAAACAGGCAACAAAATAAATTGCTTGTAAAATTTTTTTCATTCCGATGGGTTTAAAGATGAACAAAAGCTATATGGATTGAAGGAATTGTTCTTTTAATTAACGATGGAATGCTGCATTATATTTCATAAAAAATAATTAAATAGCGGGTTAATATACTTTAATGGTTTGTCCGTCGTTACAAATTGAGCTATATATGATTATATATCTAAAAAAGCGCTGAAATACCAGGGTATAAATACTAAGTAATTTTTTATTTTTTAGCTTTTAGTTTATGAAAAAAATACTTTTCTGCATTGTTGTTTTTTTGTCTTTATTTTCAAATTTATGCCTGTCTCAAGGTGAGCCTTTCAGCGCCAAAAAGGTATTAAACCAGACGCCGGTAAATCCGGTAGACAGGTATTACCTGCAACATCCTTTTGAATTGATCTATGGGCCCGATGATTCACTTTGGATAAGTGAAAGGCGGGGAAGAGTTATAAAAGTAGACCCCATTACCGGTAAGCAAAGAGTTATCCTGGATATAAAAGCAAATGTAAAATTTACTACAAACGGGCCGCCGGTGACGTCTATTAGTCAGGATGGCATGATGGGAATGGCACTTCATCCCGATTACCCGGCAGTAGATTCTTTTTTTGTAGCGTATGTATACAATGCAGGCGCCGGAGTTAGAAAAGTACGGATTGTAAGCTATCGGGTAAAAAATGCCACCATCACTTCGCCAGCGGGTAATGAAACTTTGATTATACAAAATATTCCCGCAAACACAGATCACAGTTCCGGCAGGCTACTTGTAGGCCCGGATAGGAAATTATATTATTCCGTTGGCGACCAGGGTGCTAACCAATTTAATAACAGGTGCAGTGCCAACAGGGCACAGGATATTCCAACTGCCGCAGAACTAGCCGCAAATAATTACATCGCATACCAGGGCAAAGTTTTGCGTATAAACATGGACGGTAGTATACCATCCGATAACCCGGTTATCAAAACTATTAAAAGCCACATTTATACATTTGGTCACCGTAATCCTAATAGCCTGGTTTTTGCAAAAAACGGGATACAGCAGGATTATGCAGGCGCTAAATTTTACAGTGCAGAGAATGGCCCCGCCGAGGATGATGAAATAAATCAATTATTTCCCGGAAAAAATTATGGCTGGCCTTATATTTCCGGATACCAGGATAATATTATTTACCAATATAAAAACTGGTCTTCAGCAACTAATTGTTCTGGTTCACCTGCCCCTACTGTAGAGCCGGAATGCGCAACACCGCCGGGAGGTACGGTAATAAAAGATGAGATGGATACTACACTTCCGAATTTTCAAATACCAATGCGTACTTTTTTTACACCTTCTGCAGCGCTTCCCTGTAACTGGCTTAGTAACCCAACAGTTGCCCCCTCCAGCATGGATTATTATGGGTTTGATAATAAAATTCCGGGCTGGCAAAATTCTATATTGATGACCACTTTAAAAGAAGGAACTATATTCAGATTAAAATTAAGTGCAGATGGAAACAGTTTTGTAAACCTTTCTAATGGTAGTGATACAGCAAGATATTTCCGGGAAGAAAACCGTTTCCGTGATATTGCTATAGGTAAAGATGGCGTTACATTTTATTTAATTACGGATAGTGTTGGCCAAACTTCCGGGCCTACCACCGGCAATACCAACATACTCAATAACCGTGGAAGTATTTTAGTGTATAAGTACGTGGGAACATTACTTAATTTAAAAGATGAGCCGCCAATTACCATTAATAATGCAAAACTTTTAATAAAGATGTATCCTAACCCAACAACAAAAATATTGTTTGTAGAAAGCCGGCGTAATGTGGTCAAACCGATTTTATACCAGGTTTATGATATGATGGGAAGATTGATACTTACTGGTATAAGTGGAAAAGATAACTTTGAAATAAATGTCGAAAAATTAACTACCGGTATTTACAATGTAAGAATGTTTAGTGCAGCGCATGTACATCTGATCACTGAAAAAATTATTATTCATTAGAAAACTCTTAGAATCACTTTTTGTGATTTTTTGCCGCAGACTTAGAAGCTGTTTGAGTTAAATAAAAAATTTATTCTGATACATAATTAAAGCGCCAAATGGATATGCCGTACAAGGGAGTGACACAACAATGACGATACAAAGAACTAAAGCTGGTA
>JBDUCK010000213.1:0-6223 GCA_040003485.1 Ferruginibacter sp.
AAGTGTAATTGAATAAAATAATAAAACCTATAAAAAATGAAATTCAAACAAATTCTATTTACTGTTGCCATCAGCGCAGTTACAACTGTGGGCATGATATGGGCCTACAACAATTACTTTAAAAAAGATACTTCTTTTGGTGGGCAGCAAGCCGGCATAATGCCTGCAAATTATAAGTACGCAGGCTTTTCAGACAACGCCGGTAACCCCGTTGGTGCAATTGATTTTACCCAACCTGCTGCAGCCGCTACCCCTACAGTAGTGCATATTAAAACCAAGACAAATGCAAAACAATTGACCAATAGTTTGCCCCGTACACAGCAACCAAAAAATCCTTTCAGCGATTTTTTTGATGATGATATGCTGAACCAGTTATTTGGCGGCAGAGGAGGCAATTCTATCCCGGAACAAAGAGCTTCTGGCTCGGGTGTAATTGTAGGCGATAACGGGTACATTGTTACCAACAATCACGTGGTAGCCAATGCAGATGAAATTACTGTTACACTCAGCAACAAAAAAGTATACAAAGCAAAAGTGATTGGTACAGATCCGGCCTATGACCTGGCAGTAATAAAAATTGAAGCTACTGCCCTGCCCTATCTTGTTTATGGAAATTCTGAAGAAGTAAAAGTGGGCCAATGGGTTTTAGCCATCGGCTATCCGCTGAACCTGGAAACTACGGTTACCGCAGGTATCATAAGCGCTAAAGCAAGAAGCCTGGGATTGAACAGGGACAGATCCGGCAGCGCCGGTGGTGCAGTAGAATCTTATTTACAAACCGATGCAGCGGTGAACATGGGCAATAGTGGCGGTGCTTTGATAAATACTGATGGCAAACTGATCGGGATTAATTCTGCTATTGCCTCTCCTACCGGTTATTACTCCGGCTACTCGTATGCAATACCAGTTAACATTGTAAAAAAAGTGGTGGATGATATCATAAAATTTGGTACGGTACAAAGGGGTTACCTCGGTATAAATTATTTACCTGCCAGCGACATGACAGATGAGGATAAGAAAAAAGAAGGCATTCCTTTAAATGCTTATGGCATTTTTGTAAAGGATGTGCCAACCACAGGCGGCGCTTATGATGCAGGCATACGCAAGGGTGATATCATTAAAAGTATTGGTGGGGTAATTGTAGAAAGTGGCGCAGAAGTACAGGAGCAGGTGAGCCGCTACAAACCAGGTGATAAGGTGCCGGTTATTTTCTTACGGAACGATAAAGAAAATACAGCAACCGTAATGTTGAAAAACAATGCCGGTAATTTTGATATTGTAAAAAATGAAATAACCGCCGGCAGTATTTTGGGTGCAGAGCTTGCAAACCTTGATCCTAAAAAAGCAAAAGATTTTGGTGTACCTGGCGGCGTGGTGGTAAAAAGAATAAATGATAATGGCGTGTTGGGCGAGCAGACAAGAATGAAAGACAGCTTTATTATTTTAAAAGTAAATGATAAAAATGTGGCTAATATTACAGACCTCACTGCAGCCATAGGAACCAGTAAAGATATTACCGTAAGTGGTTTTTACCCCGGCTACGAAGGCATGTATGATTACCAGCTTTCATTAGATGCAGAAAAAAATTAAACATTATAAATTATAATAAAAAAGCCCACAAGTTTTGTGGGCTTTTTTATTTGCTTTTTTTCACGCTAAGGTGCAGAGAATGCAGAGAAAAATAAAAATCCGTTCTTATCCGCCTAACCAGTTTCATCCGTGTTTCTATCCTTCTCTTCGTCTGTTTATCTATCCTTCCCTTCACTCGTGTATCTAGCCTTATTTTTCGTACACGTCATACGCCCATGGTTGTAAATCAAAACTGGTTTTACCCGTAAGGTTCGATACGACTTCATCGCCAAAAACTTTTTTATAATTATTCTTCAGCATATTTTCCTGCGTGGTAAAATGCACCGCATCTTTACTTAAATTTAAAAGTACCAGCACTTCTTTATCTCCATTCTTTCTTAAGTAGGCCAGTATTTTACCAGGATGATCTGTATGCAGTAAAAAAGTTTTTACGTTGCTGTCGCCGCCCTTCAATGCCGCATTATTTTCCCGTAGCTCAAGGAGGGAATTATAAAAATCAGCCAACTGGTATTTACCATTCCAGGCTATAACATCTTTCTGAAAAAATTGCAGGCGCTTCATATTTGGCAGTTCCTGCCCGCTGTAGATCAATGGCACACCATCCCAGGTAAAGCTAAACACAGCAAGGGCTTTGGCCATGTCACCATACTTTTCATATTCCGTTCCGTTCCAGCTATTTTCATCGTGGTTGGCGGTAAACCACAGTTTCATTTTGTTATGGCCGCCAGCGGTATCATATCGCTCAAGAATATGCCTCAAACTATCCAGGCCAATTTTTCCTTTGTAATATTCTTCCGTTTTATGCATCCAGGTCCAGCTATAGCTAACATCAAACACCTGCATATAATCCGGGTGTTCCAGTGCATCAAATTCGCCAAGCCAGAAAAGTTTTTTTGTCTTTTCCAGCGCTGCTCTTGCTTCCTGCCAGAAATCCAGCCGCACCCAAAAAGCCAGGTCGCAACGGTAGCCATCAATATCGCATTCCTTTACCCAATATTCCATAGCATCAATCATGGCTTTGCGTAATTCCGGGTTGCCATAATCCAGTTCAATAATATCATCCATACCACTGGCTTTATTAAAATTGCCGGTGCTGTCTTTTTTGTAATATTCCGGGTGTTCTTTTGTCCATTTATGATCCCAGCCGGTATGGTTTGCTACCCAATCAATGATCACTTTAAAACCCAGCTCATGGGCCTGCTTTACGAGGCTTTTAAAATCTGCCAGCGTACCAAACTCGGGGTTGATGGCGGTATAGTCTCTGGCCGCATACGGGCTTCCGAGGCTGCCTTTTTTATTCAGCTGCGCTATCGGTGTAACAGGCATAAACCATAATGTCTGTACGCCCATTTGCTTAAGCCGTGGCAGTTCTTTTGCAAAAGCATTAAAGCTGCCTTCCTGGGTATATTGCCGCAGGTTCACTTCATACACGTTGGTGTTATGCGCCCAGGCTACCGGCGAAAAAGAAACAGCATCTGTTTGTTGAGGCTCCATGTTCATATGCTTTGATAAATGATTGCATCCAAATAAAAAACCCAGGAAAATAATTATGGCAAGCGGCTTCATCTGTTGTTTTTTTATTTAGCCAAAAATAGGAGAAAATAAATGAACAGATTATTTACTCAGAAAATAATTATGTTACCGGCGAAGGCAGAGCTATGTGCAACATCGTTGTGTCACTCACTTGTACGGAAAATATTTATTGGGCTTTTATTTAAGCGGAGATAAATAGCATGTTCTTTATATCTATTGCGTAAATACCACCCGTTTGGCTGTATTGACGTAATGAGGTATTTTTAATTGCGGCAATACAAGTATTGCTGCAATTATATTTGACCCTCCGTTATGACAATCGAAACAAGACAGGAAGCAGAAGATAATATCAAAGTTGTTAATGACAACATTGAAAATTATGGTTGTCACTTAACTTTAATTGAAGCTGACAACTATCTGCCAGCATTTGTATATTCAATAGGACTGTCTCAAAAATTTGCTCATCCTGAGATTATATGTTTCGGATTAAAGACTGATGTGGCTGCATCATTAATTAACCATGCCTGCGACCTGATAAAAAATGGTGAGATACTTACAATCGACAAACTATACAGAGGGTTTTTAGAAGGCTTCCCAATCCAATTCCTTCAGGTCGACAAAGCGTATTATCATAATTATGTTGGCTATGCTGGTTGGTTTTATAACCAAACATTCGACTTTCCTTTATTGCAACTTGTCTGGACTGACAAACAAAATAATTTTCCATGGGACAAAGACTTTAACCCCGACTGGAAATTCAAACAACCTTTGCTTGACAGAAACACAGACTTCAAATTTTATGAAGAACGAAACTTAGGTGTTTACACAACAAGGCAAGCATTTAATGGAGACCCCATTTTATATGTTTATCACAATGAGGACGGCGACTGGCAATTTCACACCAGCTTAGAACCAAATTTAGCTGAATCAATGCTTGTGTGTTTAGAAGAAATCACTAAACTTGACCCAACCATCAATGAACTCTATCATTTACAGTTCGGTTGGCGAGCATGGCGTGAGAGTAAGGAGAACGAATGGAAATTTGAAGTGCATCCCGATGATGAATAACTGCATGCAACACGAACTGTGCAGAAAACCAAACAGGTTCTCATCTTTTTGTTCGCTATCAGCAGCGGTTCGGTTAGACGTAATTCTATTGAGCTTTTGTACTTATCTTCATCATTAGTAATTCTATTGGACTTCAGTTCCGGGCTTACGAAAATAAATTCCAGCACAGCAGCAAGTCCTAACGTTGGCGGCAACCCTATGACGACACCCTGACAATCAAACTTACAAGCATTAAAAAAAATTATGAAAAGAATAATATTAATAGCAACCTTAGCCATACTGACAGGTTTTTCTCAATCTTCATTTAGAACGAAGCCGCCGTTTCAGCTTGGACCATTATTAGAACAGTATTCAAAAGAATATTATGCACTAAATCCTTTGGCAGCAACAGAAGCAGGCATCAATGAATACAATAGCCAACTAGAAATAACTATAAGTGAAGACTATATAAAGAAAGCAAAAGCACTTAATCAAAAATATCTTGACACCTTACATAGAATAAGCAAAGCAGGTCTAACAGCTTCTGAACTATTAAGTATTGATGTGCTCACCTACAAGCTAAAATCTGAAAATGAAAGATTAAACAACTCTTTGGGGTTTTACAGACCAGTTGACCAATTCGTATTTAGCTTTCCAACCAAGTTTGCAACATTAGGTTCGGGAGCAGGGTTTGTTCCTTTCAACACCGAAAAAGATTTTAGAAATTTTATTAGCCGTATGAAAGGTTTCCAAACTTGGGTTGACCAGGCTATTGCTAATATGCAAAAGGGAATTGAATTGCTTAACACAAACCCCAGTGCGGCTATGGAAAAAGTACCACCCCAATTAAAACCATTATTTGAAGGGATTACGCAAGAAAATGTATTCTATAAACCTTTATTTAAACTACCTGACAACTTAGATAGTGCTTCTGCTGTTCAATTAAAAAAAGATTATTCAGATGCTATTGAGAATATTATTAAGCCAGCCTATAAAAAATTGCACGATTATATAGTTGCTGATTATATTCCGAAAGCAAGAAAAACATCAGGGCTTGTAGATAATGCTGAGGGGAAGAAAGAGTATGAATTATGGTTAAAGTATTACACTACAACCAGCATTACAGCCGAACAAATTTTTAATTTAGGACTTAGCGAAGTGTCACGTATTCGAAAAGCGATGGATTCTGTAAAAACCCAAGTCGGTTTTAAAGGAGATTTAAAATCCTTTTTTGAATATGTAAAAACCGACCCTAAATTTTTTCCATTTAAAACAGAAGAAGAAGTATTGGACAGATTCAGAAGTTTTCAGGATAAAATGTCGCCTCAACTGAATATTCTTTTCAATTTAAAACCAAAAGCAAAGTTTGAAGTAAGAGCTACTGAAAAATTTAGGGCTGCTGGTGCTAATGCTCAGTACAATAAACCATCAAGAGATGGAACAAGACCGGGCATTTTTTATGAGGTAGTGCTTGACCCAGCTAAATACAATTATTTTGCGATGGAAGATTTATTTATTCACGAAGCTATTCCAGGACACCACTATCAATTTGCTATTCAAGAGGAAGCCGATATTCCAGAATTTAGAAAAGCATATTGGACAAGTGCTTTTGGCGAAGGCTGGGCATTGTATGCTGAAAGCTTAGGCAAGGAATTAGGTATGTACACAGACCCATATCAATATTTGGGTCGGTTAAATGGTGAAATAGAAAGAGCTGTTCGATTAGTTGTAGATGCAGGTATCCATTACAAAGGATGGTCTCGTGAAAAAGCCATAGCCTATGTGTTAGAAAACCAGCCTGTATCATCTATTGAGGCTGAACAAAGGATAGAACGGTATATGGTTACAGCAGGACAGGCGGTAAGTTATAAAGTGGGTGAATTAAAAATTATTGAGTTGCGTGAAAGAGCAAAGAAAAAATTGGGTAACAAGTTTGACATTAAAGAATTCCACGATGAAGTTTTAAAAGATGGCTGCTTACCTCTAATTATTTTGGAAACAAAAATCAATAAGTGGATAGAAAATAAAGTCTCAAAATAATTTTATGGCTGTT
>JBDUCK010000214.1:0-6202 GCA_040003485.1 Ferruginibacter sp.
CCAATTCATGGGAGAAGTTTTTGGTAATAAGTTGTAAGTAATAAGTTGTAAGTAAATGCAGGCTCACTCCACGAAATCATAAATCACAAATCTAAAATCATAAATCCCTTAGTAGCTCCTGATCTCTACGCCGCCAAATACCGCAGAGCCTTTCAGGATAAGTACTTTTTCGGGATTGAGGCTTGCATCCGGGTTGAATTTTCGTTTATCATCCACGCCATGAAATACACCTTCAATCTCGTTCTGCACTGACCAATGCGCCGGAACTACTAATTTTGCACCGCCAAAAATCAACTCTAATTTTATTACCACCGGGCTTTTTATTTCTGCCTGGGTAAGGTCAATTTCTACACCACCAAAAATGCAGGACATATTACCACCCTGGAAATTTTTTGAGATGATGTTTCTTTTTACGCCGCTAAAAAACGAACGCACCATCAGGTAATCATTATCGTCTGTGGGAGCATCAGTAGCCGATGGGCCTGGCAACCCGCCGGGGCCACTGGTCCACTTATGATAATCTATATCTTTTTTAAAATTCCCCCACCTGCTTGCCCGGGGCCTTACGATAAATAGTACACCCAGGCCGATGATGACAATGGGCCAGAATAATGGTTCCATGCCAAGTTCAGGAACTACCCTGCTTACCAAAAAGAAACCACCAATCGCCACGATTATTGCCCAGGAACTGTTTCGGAAATTATGTTTGAAGCCACTGTAAATGCCCACGAGTATTAATATCATCGGCCAGCTAAACAGCCAACCAGGCAGCATAAAACCGGTGTTACGCAATAACAAAGCTGCACCAACGCCAACCAAAATTAACCCGCCGATTACACGGCCACCTTCCCTGTTACTAAAACCTTTATCGTTTTCCATTTGTATAATTTTTTATGACACAAATGTATAGGGGCTTCGGGAACAACGGAAATGCCATTAGGTAAAGGAGTGCCAAATGGCGGTAAACGAAATGATTTTGGAGGTGAATAAAAAAAGATTTTATTATAAGCTGGATTATAATAATTTGAGCGCTTAATTTTTTACGGGTTATGCAATTAAAACAGGATTACTTAAAGGAGAAATGACTTTTAGCATGCACACACTGTTTTCATCATTCTCGTATTGCCCGAAATTTTTTATTATTGTGTAGCCAGCTTTTTTATACATGCGGATGGCTTCCGGTTGCCTTTTACCGGTTTCTAAAATGCACCCGGTATAATTTAATTCTGCTGCCCATAATTCTAAGGCTTTTAAAATATCAAGCCCGATGCCTTGTCCACGATTTTGCGGCAGCACAAACATTCTTTTTATTTCTACTTTGGTTTGGTCATATTCCTTAAAAGCCCCGCAGCCCGTTGGTTTACCGTCATCATAACAAACAATAACAGTATCGATATTATCAACCTTATTAAACTGTGCATAGAAGGCATGATCATCACCATCTAATTTTCGCAGGCCTTCATCCAGCAGTGCTACCAGGTTTTTAAAATCTGAATCGCCGGAATGGGTTCTTTTAAAAGTTGTCATAATATGAAGCCTCTTTTTTATTATCAATCTGCAAATGGGAGGGGCTTTGTAGCAGGGAACTATAGTTGAAATACTATTTCTTTTTTTTAGATGATTTTGCTATTTTATTATACTCCAATGCGAGCCTGATCCAGTATTCCAGTTTCTTTTTTGTAGTGAGCGCATCAATATCAACAAACACAAAACCTTTCATAACCTTACCGGTAAAGTCCATAGGTTTGCAGCCTTCCTTTTCCATTGCTTCATCAAACTTCGCAGGATCAATCCTCACCATGAGCCGATTAGTCTCAACACCTACACACATTTTTTCATCTACCATAAAACACAGACCGCCAAACATTTTTTTCTCTTCCACATTTTTATGTGTTAGAGAAATAAGTTCCCTTGTTCTGCCTGCTAATTTTTCGCTATATGCCATTTTATTTCTGTAAAATAATTCTTTACAATTTTATTTCAAACAAACAGGCCGGAATATTATGGTAATGATCGGGGAGGCCTTTGGTATCTTTTAAATCAAACATACCCAGGAAGCTAAAACCCGCCCTGGCGTAATGGTCTATCAGTTTCGTGTTATTACCAAGTGTATCTAACCGTACAAAATCTTTGCTTTTATTTTTGGCGTAATCTTTAGCCCATGCTACAATTATAGAAACAAAATTCTTACCCCTTAAATTTGGGTTAGTAGCAATCCGGTGAATATAAACAGCAGCATCGGCATTCCTTTGTTCCCATATCTGTTCATCGCTGAAAGTAGTTGCCCAAACACACGCAATTTCTTCATCAATAATTAATTTCCATTGGCGGTCTTGGGCAATTTCTGTTTCTACTAGTTGCCTTTCAAACGCTGGCCACACCACTACTCCCTGTTTTGTTTTTTGATATTCGGATGCTATCCTGTAAAGCCGGAATATTTCCGGTATGTCTTCTGAGGTAGAATTTTCTATTCTCATAATATTTTAATGCTGGAAAGTTTTATGGGCAAATGTCTAAAATATTTTGCCGCCGTAAAACCCGGAACTTAAGTTGTTTACCAGCCACGGATTTTTATCCTTTTCCCGGCATAGAAGGACGGACTTCGATTTTGCTTGGCAAGGTCCGTGGATTCATTTGCAAAAGATCGGCTACCAACTGGCCAATATCGTCCGGCTGAATTTTCCAGGCATCTGCTTCGCTGGGTACATGAGCATTAAATTCCGTAGCCACAGATCCCGGCATTATGGTGCTTACTTTTATACCATGCTTACGGAGGTCCAGCATAATAGCCTGGGTAAAACCTACCAGCCCGAATTTGCTGGCATTGTAAGCTGCACCATTTTCAAAAAAATTAGTGCCTGCCAGGCTTGCGATAGTAATGATATAGCCTTTTGTTTTTTTAAGCGCTTCAATAGCCGCTTTTACGCTGTTGAAAACGCCGGTAAGATTTGTATCAATAGTGCTGTTCCAATCTTCTGCAGTCAGGGTTTCTATTGGCCCAAAATGCCCAACACCTGCATTGGCTACCAGCACATCAAGCTGACCAAAATGAGCTGTCACCGCCTGTACAGCTTTCTCTTCTGAAGGCATAGAAGACACATCTGATTCGCAGGCAAATATTCTTGAAGGATCTTTGCTTAAGGCCGATGCCGCAGCCTGTGCGGCTTCCAGCGTACGACTGGTAATGCCAACACGCATTCCATGTTCCAGTAAAATTTTTGCCACACCGTATCCTATGCCTTTACTGCCACCGGTGATGTAGGCAACTTTATTTTTAATTGTTTCCATAATATTAAATTAAATAGTTTTTATTCTGCAAAGGTATTAAAGCCTAAGGGTTAATTTTTCGGCGCCAGCATTATCTTTTTACATTATTTAATTGTTCTAATGAGCTACTCGTTTTACGCCAGGTACCGGAAAAGCATGGGCACGTTGTAACGTGTGAGATAACATTCTATTGGTATCAATGTAGGATTAATGCGCTTCAATAATATAGTAGAAAATTAAGAAACGGCCACCGTGAAGTGGCCGTTTCTTAATTATTATTTGTACAAATTAATGGCCTAGATCTTTTCCCATATCAGGGCGCTGGCGCCCAGTATAGCAGCATCTGCTTCTTTTAACTGGCTAAAAAGTAATCTCACTTTATTTTGAAAAATAGGCAACAGGTTTGCTTCCATGTGTTGACGTGTCGGCTTTAATAAAAGATTGCCAGCCTTGGTAAGGCCGCCAAATAATACGATGGCTTCCGGCGAAGAAAACATGATGAAGTTTGCCAGGGATTCTCCCAGGATCTGCCCGGTAAACTCAAAAATATTATTCGCAATATTATCGCCCTGGTTTGCACACTCATAAACACTTTCGCTGGTAAGTTCATTAATGCTGTAGTTGCGTAATAAACTTGGCTCTTCCGGGTGTGCGGTAAGCAATTCAATAGCAGTCTCACGTACACCCGTAGCCGAAGCATAAGCTTCCAGGCTGCCACGCATGTGGGTACTCTTGTGCATACGTCCGCCGGGCCGTATAATAGTATGGCCAAGTTCACCTGCAAAGCCATCATGCCCTAATACAATTTTTCCATCTATTACTATGCCGCTTCCCACACCTGTGCCCAGGGTAATGGTAATAAAATCTTTGCAGCCTTTAGTGCAGCCATACATCATTTCGCCTACAGCAGCCGCATTGGCATCATTAGTAAGTTTTGTAGGAAGCGCAAATTTTTCCGACATCAATTTTGCAATTGGTATAATGCCTTTCCATTTAAGGTTAGGCGCATACTCGATTGTGCCCGAATAAAAATTTCCATTCGGCGCACCCATTCCTATGCCGACAAACTTTTTAAGGCCGCCCACTTTATTTATCATGGGCAACAATTTTTCGTGGAGATCATCAATAAAATCTTCTACCACGTCGTGTTCATTACTTGGTATTCTGTCCTGGTGCAGGATTGTTCCATTACGATCTACAATACCAAACTTAGTAGTCGTGCCACCAATATCAATACCTATTGCATATTCTTTTTCCATAAAAACTTTCTAAAAATTATTTAAACTTAATGCCCGGAAACAGTACTGGCAACATCGTAATCTATTCCCTGGTTTTTAAGAATGCCTTTAACTTTTATAGCATAAAATGCCAGGTATGCAAAACAGGCTACGCCAATAACGTAAGAGAATTTTATTCCCAGTAAATCGTTTGAAGCCAGTACACCCTGCAATAAACTGATTACGCCACCACCCATTATCATCATTATCAAAAAGCTTGCACCTTCATTTGTATGTTTACCCAATCCGGCAATAGCCAATGTAAATATACATGGCCATAATGTAGAACAAAACAAGCCTACACTGATAAATGCGTAAACACTCGTCATGCCATCACTCAGCATGCCGATAATTAATGCAGTAATACCCATTAAAGAAAATATGAGCAATTGCCTGGCAGGATTCCCTTTGCTTAAAATTGTACCAACTATCATTGCAATGATCACAAACGCATAAATATAGAATGGCGTAATATCATGATTTGCAATTTTATTTATCAAAAGAAAAACACCAAATGCCAGGTAAGGCATGAGGATTTGAAATATCTGTGCGGCCTTTTTACTTACCCCAAATGCACCAACGGAAGAAGTCCATCTTCCTATCATTAAACTTGCCCAGTATAAAGAAACAAAAGGAGCAATACTCCCGGTAGGAAAAGGTAATCCATCTGCAGTTTTTACATGCTGCTTCATAAACTCAGGAAGATTAGAAGCTGTACTTACCTCCACACCGACATAAATAAAAATAGCAACCATACCAAGGATAAGCTGGCCATATTTTAAAGGAGACCCCTTATCTTCTAAAACCTTGTCGCCGGCTTTACCTTCTTCTACCAATTCAATTTTATTTGGTACAGATGAAAATTTAAATACCAATGCTGCAATTATAAAAACTGCACCTAAAATAAGGTAAGGCATTTTTACACTTTCAATACTTGCTACATTGGTAGAGCCTGCAGTAATAGACCCGAATATGGCAAAACTCACCAACACGGGGCCAATGGTAGTACCAAAATTATTTACACCACCGGCAAGACTTAACCTTTGCGATCCTGTTTTAGGGTCACCCATAACAATGGCCAGGGGATTTGCCGCTGTTTGCTGCAACGAAAAACCCAGCCCTACAATAAACAACCCGGTGATTAATAATGGAAACGAGGCTGTTTGTGCGGCAGGATAAAACAATAGCGTTCCTAAAGCAGAAATTACAAGACCTATGGCAATGCCATTTTTATAACCGACACGGTTAAGCAGATCACCGCCGGTTGCTTTACTTATAAAAAAATAAATAATAGACCCTACTGTATATGCTACATAAAATGCAAATGAAATCATTTGAGACTGCCATTGCTCCAGGTGAAGTTTTTCTTTAAAAACCGGTATCAGGATATCGTTGCTGGCAGCAACAAATCCCCAGAAAAAAAATACTGAAATAAGCACGCTGAATTGTGACCATTTGGTAGAAGAAGAGTTTTGGAGCATATCGTATGTTTTTTGAATGCTGAAAGTATCATTTTTTAGTCAACATAAAAAATATACAACTCATAATTTGTTAGTAACGAAATCCTCCTTAATTTGTATACAACTATTTACTATGGAAATTTTACATGTAAGTGCTGAGTGTTACCCGATGGCAAAAGCCGGCGGGCTTGCAGATGT
>JBDUCK010000215.1:0-6153 GCA_040003485.1 Ferruginibacter sp.
CGCCGGCACATCATTGTGCTATAGGAACAGGCCATATTAGTTCTAAAATAAAAAAGCTTGGTGTGTTGCTTAATATGGATGTAGCGCAGGTTTGCTGAAGTATTTAAAAATTAAATAAACAACTACTATAAAAACGAAAACTGCTGTTATGAAAAAATATACTACTTCTTTTTTAAAGAGTTATTTCTCTTTTGCATCACCTGTATTTCAAATGAAAATTTTCCTTTCCTTAATTTTTCTTTTATCCGTAGCTTTTTGTGTAAAGGGCCAAAACGAAATTCAAATAAAAGGTTTAATTACGGATGATAAAGGAGCTCCGTTACAAGGCGCAAGCATTCTTTTAAAGGGAATAAACAAAGGAACTAATACTAATAGTACAGGAAGTTATCTGCTAAATGTGCCGTCAGGTAAAGTAACATTAATATTTTCTTTCACGGGCTTTCAAAATAAAGAGATTGCTATTGGAAGCAATACTACTATTAATGTGTCTCTTACTCCTGAAAATAAAACTTTGACTGATGTGGTTGTTACGGGTTACTCCAGGCAATCTAAAAGAGATGTAACAGGGGCTGTTTCTACAATATCGACCGATGTAATTTCCAAAACCCCGGTAATTGATGTTGGCGCTGTATTACAAGGGCGTGTTGCCGGCGTAAGTGTAGATGCCCAAGGTGGTCCCGGCAACACAGCAGCAGTGCGGATAAGAGGCTTTGGCACTATTGGTGATAACGATCCGCTATATGTAATTGATGGAGTACAAATGCGGGGAAGTAATAATTTACTTAATAATGCCGATATCGAAACACTCACTGTTTTAAAAGATCCTTCTCTTACTTCCTTATATGGCGCCCAGGGTGGCAACGGAGTAATTGTCATTACTACTAAAAGTGGAAGAAACGGAACACCAAAATTAGAATATAGTTCTTCTGTTTCATTTCAATCACCTACTAATACACCGGATTTTATTTCGCCCCAGCAATTTGCAGATGCATATTGGGGATATTTAAAAAACTCTGGTTTGCCGCAAAGCGATTTATTCTATGGCAGCGGCACCAGTCCTGTATTACCGGATTATATTATTGAAAGACAATCCGGTACTCCTTTGGTAGTAAAAGACGGCGATCCTGCAGCCAATCCTGCCTTATATAATTTAAATACCTATCGTATCATTAAGACAAACAAGCAAGGCACCAATTGGTTTAATGAAGTGATAAAACCATCAGTTTCACAAACGCACCAATTAACGCTAAGCGGCGCTACTGATAAAAGTAATTATGCACTTACTTTTAATTTTCTTGATGATAAAGGGATCGTGCTCAATACATTTTTCAGGCGTTATTCGATTCGTGTAAATACAGAGTTCAGACCTGTTGCATGGCTTAAGGTTGGAGAGAACATGCAGTTTTCGTATAGTGAAGGCAGTGAAGTTGAAAACCATACACCAAGAGGCTTATTAGCAGAACTATACCAGGATAGCCGCCTTTTACCGATATATGATATAGCCGGAAATTTTACAGGGCCAAAAGGCATCCAGGCAAGTGTGGGATTTTCACCGGGAGGTAACAATCCAATACTTTCCCAAAAAAATAATAAAAATAATAAGGGGTTTAATTCCGGTATTATAGGATCAGCATATATAGATGTTGAACCCATCAAAGGATTGGTATTTGAAAGTAAATTAGGAGTGCAGTTATATCCTTATCAATTCCATTATTTCCAGGATACTTTTCCTCAAAATAATTTTCAGTCTCCTTATAACTCTTTTACAGAAGGTGGCGGATATTTAAGTGACTGGCGCTGGACAAATAAGTTATCATACGATATAAGAATTAATGAAATTCATAAGATAAGCGCCTTTGTCGCTTATGAGGCAAGGCGTTTTGTTTCACGTACAAATAGTGGGACTACACCTAATTTACCTTATACTTCACCCTCTTATTTATATCTGAGCAATGGAGTACCTATACCTGCAAACAGTTTATATAATGCCCTTGGTGGTGGTGGAGACGAGGCTTCCAGCCTTTCTTATTTTGGTAATGTGAATTATATTTTCATGGATAAGTACCTGCTAAGCGGTGTATTAAGAAGGGATGGATCTTCTAAATTCGGAACCGCAAACAGGTATGGAACATTTCCTTCTGTAAGTGTAGGTTGGCGTGTATCACAGGAACATTTTATGGACAATATAAAATGCTTAACAGATTTAAAATTAAGGGCTGCCTATGGCACCAATGGTAATGACGCCATTCCTTCAGGCCTTGCTTTTAATCAATATAGTGCCAATACGTTTGTTAGCAGCTACGACCTGGGAGGAGCTAATAGTGCCGCATTAACTGGTGTTGGTTTGTACCAGATAGGAAATGCCTTTTTGCAATGGGAAACTAATAAAACAACCAACCTTGGATTTGATGCGGGCTTATTAAAAAATAGCCTGACTATATCCTTTAGCTGGTTTAACCGAATTACAGATAAATTATTATTCAATCCTGCTGTAACAGGGTTGCAGGGCGATGCATTAGCGCCTTATAAAAATGTAATGAAATTTTCAAATAAGGGATTTGAACTTGAACTTGGATATGTTCCTAAAAGAACAAGAAATTTTGGATATGATATGAATTTTAATATTGCCACTTATCGAAATAAGGTATTAACAATTAATGGTGGTACTAACGATTTTGTTCGTGGCGCCGGATATGCTGATGCGCAACTTGATCTCACACGTTCTGTTGTTGGTATGCCGGTTTCAAGTTTTTATGGATATATAGTTGAAGGTATTTTTCAAAGTAATGCCGAGTATGTACAAAATGCAGTAGCACATCCCGGCCTCTCAGACACAACTGCTGCTGGCAATTTTAAATTCAAGGATATAAGTGGACCCGGTGGAAAGCCAGATGGTAAAATCAATAATGACGACCGTACTTTTATTGGCAACCCTCACCCCAAATTTACTTATGGTTACAATTTAAATCTTTATTATAAAAATTTTGATTTGAATGTTTTTATCCAGGGCGTTTCCGGTAATAAGATATTTAATTACTGGCGTACACGTTCACAATGGCCCGGTACATTTGGTAAAGACGCTTTAGATACCTGGAGCCCAAGCAACACAGATGCTAAGTTACCCATGTGGTCTGTAATTGGCTATGGTACTAACGATGTACCATCCAGTTTTCTGGTAGAAAATGGTTCATACCTGCGGATAAAAAATATACAACTGGGCTATAATTTTCCAAAAATGAGAGGGATAAGCAGACTTAGATTGTATGTGCAGGTCTTTAATATAGCAACTTTTACCAACTACAGCGGCATAGATCCTGAAATAAGCACCGGTAGTCCGGGTGCTGCCGGGGTTGATTTTGGCGGCAATTATCCCATCACAAGAAAAATTCTTGTTGGTGTAAATCTTGGTTTATAATTCTTTACTGTAAAAATATTATCATGAAAATTTTATTGCTTTTTTTTATAATAATGGCATCGATATTTATAACCTCATGTAAAAAAAGTTTTTTGGATGTAGTACCAAAAAGCGTTGTCACAGAAGACGTACTTTCTAACAAAAAAGGTGTTAATCAATTATTGATAGCGGCCTATCATGATGTAACAGGTTTAACGGTTAACTCTGGCTGGTGGAGTACTTCCGGAACCAATTGGGTTTACGGCGATATTACTTCCGGTGATGCGTTCAGAGGTGGCCAAAATAAACCGAAGGATCTGGATGGTAATACCATTGAGCGCTTTCAGACCCAACCTACAACTGCTTATTTGCTGGATAAATGGAGATCGGTGTATGATGGCGTTTCACGCAGCAATGCAGTAATAAGGGCATCATTAAAAGCAATAGATATGTCAGATGAAGAGAAAACACAGGCACAGGCCGAGGCCCGTTTTTTACGGGGCCATTTCCACTTTGATGCAAAAAAAATGTGGAATAATGTTCCTTTTATTGATGAAAATGTAATTGATTTTAAAGTTGCTAATGATGCTGATATATGGCCAAACATAGAGGCTGATTTCCGGTTTGCTTTCGACCACCTTCCTTCCACCCAGTTTTTAAAAGGGCAGGCTAATAAATGGGCTGCTGCCTGCTACATCGCCAAATGTTACATGTTTGAAAAGAAATTTGCAGCGGCTAAAGCATTATTAGATTCTATTATTCCCTCTGCTTACGGTGGTAATGGAAATGGTGTAAATGCACAAGGCACACCTTATGCACTTGTTGCAAATTTTGATGAAAATTTTAATGCTGAGACTGAGAATAATGCAGAACAGGTTTTTCAAATTCAGTTTTCGGTTAACGATGGCTCTAATGGAGGTAATGAGAATATAGGTGAAACAACAAATACACCTGCATTTTACCCACTCAGCAGTTTTTTTACAACCTGGAAGCAACCTACTTTTAATTTGGTAAATGCATTTAAAACAGATGCCGATGGATTGCCAATGCTGGATACTTTTAATGTTACCAATATGACAAATGACCAGAATGTAGCCGCTGACGATTATACTTACTCTACCTACCAGGGAACAGTAGATCCGCGTTTAGACTGGACGGTTGGGCGCAGAGGTGTTCCTTATTTAGATTGGGCCTCTCCAAGTTACTTTGGTGCAAATGCAACAGGCTATTCTTCCTTTCCTACTTCTGACCCAAGTTATGGATGGATAAATGACCGCACATTTGGCGGACCATATTCACCTGTTAAGAATAATTATCGGGCAATCCAGTTTGGTACTTTTAGCGATTACTATGCACAAGGTTATTTACTTGGAAGTGCTGTTAACTATAGTATCATTCGTTTTGCAGATGTATTATTATGGGCCGCTGAATGTGAAGTTGAAATTGGGTCAGTTGATAAGGCCAGAACTTTAGTAAACTATATACGTGAAAGAGCGATCAATGGGCGCCAGGTAGAAATAGCATACGATTATTTAGGTAACTATTTGCCCTCTGCGAATTATTATGTCGGGTTATATAATGATCCCTGGAACGATCAGGCAATGGCGAGAAATGCAGTTAGATTTGAGAGAAGATTAGAACTTGCGCTGGAAGGCCACCGCTTTTTCGACCTGGTGCGCTGGGGTATTGCGGCTGATTATTTAAGTATATATCTGGCAACTGAAAAAAACAGGCTTCCTAATAATCTAACCAGTGCTTCATTTACAGCAGGTAAAAATGAATATTTTCCCATACCACAACAGGAAATTGATTTAAGCAGTGTGAATGGTACGCCCTTGTTGAAACAAAATCCAGGGTATTAATTTTTGATATCGTAAAATAGTTTATCATAATTCAAGCCAATCCAAAAATCTGCTGTTTTATAATAATACTATTTATAATAATAAAGGAGCGGCTGTAAGTTATTCAGTAGAAAGTGACCATTCTAATTTCAAATTTTACCATAACATTTTTGTAGCAGCCAATGAATCGATAGCAGGAAAAGAACGGATGATATTTTTGTTGCAAATGATTGGTGGGGTTTGCAAAATGGCTTTAATATAAATAAGCAAAAATAATGCTATGAAAAAAATAACAACCCTATTCTCTTGTATGCTTATTACTTATTTTGGCCTGGCACAAAATATTTTGTTTGACGATGGCTGGCGTTTTCATCGTGGCGATATAAATAATGCAGATGCAATAAACTTTAATGATACTAAATGGAGGCAAGTTGATCTACCTCATGACTGGAGCATCGAAAATTTGCCAGGTACAAATTCAGCTTTCAATCCTGATGTTATTAACGGAGTCGGCATTGGATTTACCACTGGAGGCACTGGCTGGTATCGCAAAACATTCATACTTCCATCAAGCGAAAAGAATAAAAAAACTTACATCCAATTCGACGGTGTTTATATGAATGCCGATGTTTGGCTTAATGGTGAACACCTGGGTAATCATCCTTATGGTTACACATCTTTTTATTATGACATAAGCGATAAAGTAAAATGGAATGAAAAAAACGTGCTTGCAGTGCAAGTGAAAAATGAAGGTGCAACAAGCCGCTGGTATTCAGGCTCGGGTATATACCGTCATGTCTGGCTGAAATATTTTGAACCAATTCATGTTGCGCAATGGGGCACTTACATTACCACACCAGCAATAAGTGCATCATCAGCTAAGGTCAATATTAAAACTAAAATATATAATGAAACAGG
>JBDUCK010000216.1:0-6094 GCA_040003485.1 Ferruginibacter sp.
TTCTATTTTCTGCTTTTCCTTTTGTAACTTTTGGGCAAAGAGGTCATTTTCTAATTTCTTTTTTTCTTCGAATATCAGTTGTTCTGTTTCCAGTTTCTTTTTGCCTTCTTCTACTTTATCGAGAGATTCTTTTAATTTATCCTGGTATTGCTGATGGTATTTCTGCTCTATATCTGCTGCCAGAACATTTTCAACATCAAAGACATGACCGCAGTTAGGGCATTTTATATTATTTGCCATTTAACTAATTGTTATTTTCTACAAATTAATCACTTAATATTCATTTTACCGGATATTAGGGTTAACTCAAATTATATTTTCGTTTTGTTAAAACCATGCTAAAGCAATCCTCGTAGCTAATAAGCACCCCCATCCGCCCCCTTCGAAAATAGTCTCAATATATTTTCATCGATACCCTATTTATAAAATCACCTCACATCATTAAGTAGTGTGTATAAACCTGATCAATTTTTACACGGGCCTTTTTTTGACTGTGTTTAGCTGTTGCTCACCTCCCCACCTATTATACTCACTTTATAAACTAAAAATGTATGAAACGAAAAATTTATGCAGCTGTGCTTTTATGCCTCATGGTAGTAAACACGTTCCCGGTGTGGGCGTCCAGCCATAGAGAGGCTCCAATGATTGCTGATGACCCTTTGGCAGACAACACCGACGTATATGCTTTTAAAAGTCCCACCGATCCAAACAAAATTATTATCATTGCTAATTACATTCCTTTCCAGGCGCCGGAAGGCGGGCCAAATTATTTTCATTTCAGTGAAGATGTTCGCTATGAAATTCATATAGATAATAATGTAGCAACAAAAGGGGATGACATCACTTACCGCTTTACCTTTCAGAGAAAAAATGAAGATCCTACCACTTTCTTCAATATCCGCCTGGGTAAAGAAAATTTAAAAACTACTTACACTTTAGAAAGAAGCACTAACGGTGGAAGAAGTTTTCAAAAAATTATTACCAAAGGTATAGTGCCACCAATTAATATTGGCCCACGCTCTATAAGTTCTCCGGTAGGCCTTAACGCACCTGATTATAATACTTTAATGACCAATGCAATTAAAACAGCTAACACCGGCGAAAAAGTTTTTGCAGGGCCCGTTGATGATCCGTTCTTTGTAGATCTTGGTGGTATTTTTGATTTGGGTGATGCCCCACGCCAGGGTCCTTCCCATTCCCAGGATGCATTAAAATGTAAAAACGTTTCTACCCTTGCACTGGAAATCGACGTAGCAACTTTACAGAAAGATCATAAATCTTTAAATCATGCTTCTGGTATACTGGATCCAAATTATGTTATAGGTGTATGGGCTTCTGCAAGCAGGCAAAAAATAAGTGTACTCAACGATATTAGGGAACCCAGGCATAATGATAATGACAGGGATGATTTTGATTTCCTGGATAAAGATGGAGTTTCTCATTTGGGTCCATGGGTACAGGTTTCAAGGCTGGGTATGCCTTTAACCAATGAAGCAGTGGTGCCCATTGGCAGTAAGGATTACTGGAACAGGCTTACACCTTACCAGGATCTTGAGAATATCAAAACTTTTGGCAACTACTTTTATAATCCAGAGCTTGCTTTGTACATGGATGATGCGCAATTTGGTGGTGCTGTACCCGCTTTTGCGCCGTTAAGAATTCAAAAGAAATCTTTAGGCCAATTTGGCTTTACCAATGGACAAAATGGTTTGTACGGTTTAAAAGGAAATGCAGCCCTTAATGGAACTGCTTTAAGCGAATCAAACTTTGGTGGATTGCTTTTGCCTGGCCCCAACAAACCAAGGTCTGTAGATCTTTGGCCAATTTTTCATACAGGTGTTCCTAACCTGGCACCATACCAGCTTGCTACCGGCAAAGAAGGAAACCCGCTTGCAGTTGGAAAACCTTTTATTAATAATTTTCTACCAAGTGGCGGGGATATGCTTCGCCTGAATATGGCCGTACCTGCAACGCCAAGAAATTCTCCTGACTTCAATTCGGATGGTTTGGTACAGGCAGCAGTATTGGGCCTTACCGATCCACGCTTTAATGGAAATAAAAATCTCCAGTTTATCCCCAATATGGATGGATTTCCAAATGGCAGAAGATTGGAAGATGATGTTACCCGGATAGAATTGCAGGCAGTTGGTGGAGTGGTTTTAGCAGCCATAGGGTTATGGTATGATGATTATATTCCTAACTCCAGCCCCAGCCCGGTTACACCACAACTTGTAAAAGTGCTCACTTACAATACTGGTGTAAATGCAAATGATACAGCTTTTAAAACAAGCTTCCCATTTGTACAAACGCCTTGGGCAGGTACACATAACTGTGATTGTGGACCTACCGTTACGCCCAGTGAACAATCATTTAAATCCGGCGGCGCAAATTATGGAAATGCAGGCACCAACCTTATTTCAAGTAAAACGCTGAACCTGGCAGCACCGGAAATAGTTATGAATAGTTCTCCAAATCCTTTTGTAGAAAGCACTACAGTTCAATATCACCTGGAGTCTGCTGCAGAAGTAAATATCGCAGTTTTTGATGTACAGGGAAAACAAGTAACCGTTTTGGTAAATAAAAAACAAAATGCCGGTACCTACTCTCAAAGCTTTAATGCTAAAGGGTTAGGCAAAGGAGTATATTTTGTAAGAATCTCAAAAAATGGTGAAGTAAAACAAACGCTTCGTGTGGTAAAAGGATAATTTAAAAAAATAAGAAGAGAGGTTGTTTAAACAGGGTTTACAAAAAAGCAACCTCTCTTTTTAAAAAAGCATAAAAAAGTTTTTAACCCTTCCCAAAAATATCACTCACAATGATAAAGCGACAGCAATGAAAAATAAATATTTTTACTTAATATGGATATTAATACTTACTGCCTCAGTAAGCTTTGTTATAATAAAATATAAAACTGCAGACCATGCTGCAGAAACAGTTACTTATCCTTTATTGCCCCGTAAAAATGGCGTGCAAAAAAATGCAGAGTGGGTTTTTGCCAAAGAAAATATTGATAAACTACTGGCAAAAATAAAAGCTGCTCCTGCGGATACAAAATCGCTGGTATCGTTGGCGAATGCTTATATATCAGAATCGAGGATAAGTGGCAATACAGGTTATTACGATAAAGCGGCTATGTTTACTGTAAATAAAATATTATCACAGGATGCCAATAATTTTGAAGCACTAACACTTAAATCGTTATTGTTTTTATCGCAACATCATTTTGCCGAAGGCCTTGCCACCGCTGAAGCTGCACAAAAAATAACACCTGATAATTCTTTTGTTTATGGATTAATGGTAGATGGAAATGTGGAGATGGGTAATTACCCGGCAGCGCTGGATGCAGCCGACAAAATGGTTTCCCTCCGGCCAGATCTGCGTTCCTATTCCAGGATCGCATACCTCCGTGAAATTTACGGCGACTACTCAGGTGCTGCTGAAGCCATGAAAAGAGCCGTAACTGCGGGTGCAGACGGGCAGGAAGCTACCGAATGGTGCCGGGTACAACTGGGACGGTTATACGAAAACATGGGGCAAACAGCGAAAGCCCGCTTTGAATACCAACTATCGTTAGCTGCCCGCCCAAATTATGCCTATGCATTATCAGGACTCGGCCGCCTTGCTGTTTTTGAAAAAAAATATGATAGCGCTATTGCTTATTACCGGCAGGCGGATTCGCTGATCAATGATTACAGCATAAGAGAAAACCTGGCGTTGTTGTACCGGAAAGTTGGCAAAAAAACGGAGTCGGGAGCCTTGTATGATAAATTAATTAAGGAAATGGGTGACAATGCAAAAATAGAAAACAGTGATGCCGGCATCGGGCACTACGCAGACAGAGAGATGGCTTACGCATATCTGCACACCGGCGATAAGGACAAAGCCCTAGAGCATGCGTTGGCTGAATATAAAAGAAGACCAAAAAATATTGATGTAAACGAAACAATGGCCTGGGTTTATTATCAGAAAGAAGATTATACAAAAGCTGCTGCATATATTGAACCTGCCTTTGAAACCAAAAGCCAGAACCCGGTTTTGTTGTGCACTTCAGGATTAATATTTGCTAAAACAGGCAGCAAGGAAAAAGCAAAATCACTTTTGCAGGAGGGTTTAAAAAACAACCCTGTAATGCCGGAAGAAATCAGAAATGAAGCGGAGATGGTATTGCAGCAGCTTTAAAAATTCCGGGAAATACCAAAAAATCGGGGCTGCTAAAAAAATAAAAAAGCGACGAACAGGTCTATATTTCCTGGTCATCGCTTTGTGCGGCAAAGGAGATTCGAACTCCCACGCCCTTTCGGGAGCTACCACCTCAAGGTAGTGCGTCTACCAATTTCGCCATCGCCGCATTATTTAAGTAGAAGAGATTTTAGCCACTCTTTCCCGATACCCGATTTTAAATATTTTTCTTTTTTCCTTGCTTCAATTCTTGTTGAAAATGGTTCCGTAAATATAACAATAAAAGGTTTGTATGCTTTAGTGGACTTGTTTTCGCCATTATTATGTTCCATAATTCTACGATCTAAATTATTTGTGATACCAACATAAATATAATTTTTGACCTTACTTTTAATTGCATAAACGTAAATCATATTTAATTTATTAGCTACCACTCCAAGGTAGTGCGTCTACCAATCCTGCCTGCCGGCAGGCAGGTTCGCCATCGCCGCATTATTTTGAGAAAGCAAATTTAGCTGATAAGTTTATAAGTTAAAAAGTAATTTATTTTACAAGTAGAAGTTTATACTTGTATTATTTTTTCAGCACTATTCTAAATATCGTGCCTTTTCCGGGCTCACTATTTTTTACAAATAACTCACCTTTGTGATATTGATCAATAATTCTTTTACTTAATGACAAGCCCAGCCCCCAACCCCTTTTTTTCGTGGTGAACCCTGGCTTAAAAACATTGCTGATATTTTTTTTGCTGATACCTTTTCCAGAATCTTTTACATCAATGAAAACCTGGTTTGTTTCATTTTTTATATCAATACTTATGTTGCCGTAGCCATCCATTGCATCGAGGGCATTTTTTAAGAGATTCTCTATTACCCAATCAAACAGAGGCGCATTTATCATTGCAATAATTTCTGTTTGCCCGGAAGCGTTTACAGAAAAATTCACCTTTTCCGGGGCTCTTCTTTTTATGTATGCTACCATGTCTTTTATCTGGCGCAACAAATCAGTTTCTTCAAGATGAGGTGTGCTGCCTATTTTTCCAAAACGGTCACTTACTAATTTGAGGCGCTCTACATCTTTACTCATTTCAAGGCCGATTTTATCATTTCCCTCTTTTTCTTTTAATATTTCTACCCAGCCTTGTAAAGAAGATAACGGTGTGCCAAGTTGATGAGCTGTTTCCTTTGCCATGCCCGCCCACACCTGGTTTTGTGTGCTTTTATTTCTGGTGCTGATAGCCATTAAAGTAATGATGATAAAAAGGGCTACCACAATTAATTGTACTATCGGAAAGTATCTTATCTGTTTAAGAAGCGACGATTCCCCGTAATAAACCAGGTTATTTTGTTTTAAGTCAAAGGGGTTTTTCCAGACAATAGGTGCATTCAGTTTTTTAAATTCCCGAAGCTTATCCTGCATGTAATTTTTATCTTGGACAATTTTAAAACTATCAAGATTATAATGATCCAGTATGCTGTCTTTTTCTGTAACAGCAATCATGGGAATATCTTTATTGTTTTCAGTAAGTATTCTGCCAGAAAGATTTGTCGGGTTTGTAGTGGAATTATTAATTTCTTTTACCGCTTCTACCCATTGTTCTATTTTCTGCTTCTCTTCCAAAGCAATTTTTTTGGCCAAAAAGTTTGAATAAAAAATGCTTACAGATACTATGGCTATTGCAATAAGTGCTAATCCGCTGCGCCAATTAAATAGTTGAGGAAACATGATTAAAATTAAGCAATGAAAACAAGAAACAAGAAAGGTGGAATAACAAATAAATAAGTTAATGAAACTATGTATGGTAAAAAGCAGGCTTAAATAAAGTATGTTTGTACAAAACCTAATTAAATCTTAACGATAGTTTTATTTCAATGAATAATTTAATCTCTTCAGGTGAAATTCAATATCAGCACAA